>CALLLL010000199.1 GCA_938082445.1 uncultured bacterium | reverse complement strand
AAGAGCTATGGCCCAAAGATATTGATCTGATACAAGAATATTTTGAGAAAGTCCACCAATACTATCAAGCTGAATATGGCGACTCTTTTCTAAATGAGGATGAGATGAAACATACCCTAGGTAGAATACATGTGCCCAAAGCAATCGATGATTTATTAGATCTATTTCTGGCCGAATATGGTGGTGATGACATAATTAAAGCAGTACCGAGTTTTCATCAGTTCGGGCTCATTATTATCACAGTGGAATGCAAGGATGATTGCAATATAAAGCGTTTTCCTTGGTACTTTAAGGGAATACAGGTAAAACCATATATTTCATCTACTGTAGATCTGTCATTCGACGCCTAAGGCTTGCAGAGCCCTATGTCATTGGTGTAAATTTAAGCCAACTTGCTTAAACCAATTAATGCTTAATCAAAAAATATTAACCATATAAAGGAAACACATCATGGCCAGACCAGTAACACTCTGCAGCGGACAATGGGCCGATATCCCCATCAAAGAACTCCTCCCCATGGTAAAAGAAATGGGATACGACGGCATCGAACTCGCCTGTTGGGGCGACCACTTCGAAGTGGATCGCGCCGTCAGCGAAGACGACTACTGCGACAATCTCCGCGCCCTCCTCAAAGAGAACGGCCTGGAATGCTATTCCGTCTCCAACCACCTCGCTGGCCAACTCGTCTGTGACTTAAACGACGACGCCCGCTCCGACGCCTTTGCCCCCGAAGACTGCGCAGGCGACCCCGAGAAAAAACGTAGCTGGGCCATCGAAGCCATGAAAAACACCGCACGCGCCGCCCAAAAATTCGGCGTGGACGTAGTCAACGGCTTCACTGGCTCCTCCATCTGGCACATGGTTTACTCCTTCCCGCCAGCCTCCCAAGAAATGATCGACAACGGCTTCAAAGACTTCGCCGACAAATGGAACCCCATCATGGACGTCTTCGATGAATGCGGCGTGAAATTTGCCCTCGAAGTACACCCCACCGAAATCGCCTTCGATATCCATTCCGCGCGCTTGGCGCTCGACGCTATCGGCAACCGCGAAGCCTTCGGATTCAACTTCGACCCCAGCCACCTCATCTGGCAAGGCATGGAACCCCACTTGATGCTCAACGAGTTCCCCAATCGCATCTACCACGTGCACATGAAGGACACCGCATTAACCCTCGACGGAAAAACAGGACTTCTCGGTGGACACGTTGAATTCGGCGATGCCCGTCGCGGATGGGAATTCCGCTCCGTAGGTCGCGGCGATGTGAACTTCGAAGAAGTTATCCGCTCCCTGAACCGCATCCAATACGACGGACCTCTCTCTGTAGAATGGGAAGACATGGGTATGGACCGCGTACACGGTGCCACCGAATCCTGCGAATACACCAAAAGCATCGACTTCAAAACATCCGATGTTGTTTTCGACGCAGCCTTCGACAAAGATAACCAATAGGACCTCAGCAACATGGCTCAATTAAAACGTAACTTAAAAATGGGTATGGTCGGTGGCGGCCCCGATTCCTTCATCGGCGATGTCCACCTCAAAGCGGCACGTCTAGACGGCGGTGTGGATATCGTAGCTGGAGCCTTCTCCTCCGATCCCAAAAAATCCAAGAAAAAAGGACGTGAACTCAACCTCGATCCAAAACGCGCGTATGCTTCATACACCGAAATGATCGAAAAAGAGTCACAACTCCCCGAAGGAGAACGCATCGACTTCGTGTCCATCGTGACCCCGAACCACGTGCACTTCCCTGTAGCGCGTGACTTTCTCCTCGCCGGATTCAACGTCATCTGCGACAAGCCCATGACACTCGACACCGACGAAGCCCGCGAACTCAAAAAGATTGTAAAGAAATCCAAAAAAGTCTTCGCGCTTACCCACAACTACACCGGCTACCCCATGGTGAAACTCGCCAAAGACATGATCGCCAAAGGCGACATCGGGAAAGTCCGCAAGATAGTAGTTCAATACCCACAAGGCTGGCTCGCAACCAATCTCGAAGAAACCGACCAAAAACAAGCCGCATGGCGCACCGACCCCAAAAAGTCCGGAGCTGCAGGGTGTATCGGTGACATCGGGACCCACGCCGAAAACCTCGCCGAATATGTAACAGGCCTCCCTATCACCAAAATGTGCGCTGACCTCAACACCTTCGTAAAAGGGCGTCGACTCGACGACGACGGCAACATCCTCCTTCACTTCGAAGACGGCGCCAAAGGAGTACTCCACGCCAGCCAAATCTCCGTCGGTGAAGAAAACAACCACGCCATCTGGGTATACGGTGAAAAGGGTGGCCTCGAATGGCACCAAGAGCATCCAAACTACCTCTACCAAAAAACACCCGATGGTCCTGAACAAGTTTGGAAACGCGGAAACGACTACGTCGCTGCCAAGTCTCCAGCCGCCGCACGCGCCAGCCGCCTGCCCTCAGGACACCCCGAAGCCTTCTTCGAAGCCTTCGCCAACATCTACAAAAACGCAACCGATACCATGCGCGCCCATCTCCTCGGCAAGAAGCCCACAGCTCTCGAGCTCGACTTCCCCACCGTAGACGACGGCCTACGCGGCATGCTCTTCATCGAAACCACCGTGAAGAGTTCCAAGTCCAAAGAAAAATGGACCAAAATGCCCCGTCGATAGCATTACTCAAGTAATATAAAAAAACGGGCGATTGCAGTTGCAATCGCCCGTTTTTTTTATTTCAGTAAAACTATTCTACGCCCGCGCTTTTTTCTTCGCCGCCTTCTTCTTCGCGCCTTTACCCTTACCCGTATTGTTATTTTCCCTCACCTGCTGCGCAATCACATCGCGCGGCGCATACGTACGCACCCGCACAAGCTCATCTGGAATCTCCTTGACAAAGCGGCTAGGTGTGCAAATCATCTCACGGCCATGCTTCACCCGCGAACACGTTTCAAACAACGTAAAGTGCCGTTGTGCACGCGTAATCGCCACATAAAACAACCGGCGCTCCTCTTCAACCGTATTCTCGCGTAAACTCCGTGCATGCGGAATAATCCCATCCTCAGTCCCCACTAAAAATACATACGGAAATTCCAAACCCTTCGCAGAGTGAATCGTCATCAGCGTCACCACGGAACGATCCTGCCCATTCTTTGCAAAGCGATCCGCATCCCGCGTCAACGAACTCTGATCCAAGAAACCACCCAAAGTCGGATTCTCAGCCGTGTTCTCATACTCCTCAATCGCCTTCACAATCGCTTGAATATTTTCCCAACGGAACGACGCATGCTCTGGATTCTTCGCCGTTCGTTCAATTTCCGCCCGATAGCCAATCGTATGCACCAACTGCTGAACAATCTCATGTAAGGGTTGCTGCTTTTCTTTAAACCGGAAACGAAAATCTTTCATTAGGCCCAAGAAATTTCGAATCCCCTTCTCCGCATTCCCTGTAATATGACCTTCCGTCAGCGCCTTCGCCATCCCCTTGCCAAGCGTTAAATTATCCTCAAGGCATAAATCATGAATCGTATGTAAAGTCTTATCCCCAATCCCCCTGCGAGGCATATTCACCACACGCAAAAACGCCGCCTCATCCCAAGGGTTCACAATAATTTTCAAATAGGAAACAATATCGCGAATTTCCGCACGCTCAAAAAACTCCTGACCGCCAATCACAATATACGGAATCCCCACCGAACGCAAAGCAATCTCATGTGCCCGTGACTGGACATTAGAACGATACAAAATCGCAAAATCATCAAAAGACGCGCCTGTTTTCCGCTGAATGTTCTGCATCCACTCCAGCACCATCCGCGCCTCATGCTCCTCATCTGCAGTTACAATGCGATCCAAGGTACGCCCAGGCCCCTGCTGAGGAATCATTTCTTTATCAATGCGTTTATTGTTGTTCGCAATCACCGCATTCGCCGCCGCCAATATAGGTTCTTTCGAGCGATAGTTATACCCTAAATTGATTTTTTTCGCTCCAGGGAAATCTTTCTCAAAATTTAGAATATTGGAAATATCCGCTCCACGCCATCCATAGATGGACTGATCATCATCGCCCACTACACAAAGATTTTTATGCGCCATCACCAAATTCTGAATCAACCTATACTGAATCGTGTTCGTATCCTGATACTCATCAACCATCACATACTTAAATTTATTCTGGAAAATCTCACGCATCTCAGGATGCTCTTTCCACAAACGAAGCACCAGCCCCAACAAATCATCAAAGTCCACCGTGTTCGCTGCACGCAATGCCGACTGATAGCGATCATAAATCTCAGGAAGCCAGCTTTCATACTTCTCACGATTCGCTGCTTCTTCCTTTGACTCCTCCGCCGGCACAGCCATAGCAAAATTGTCCGATTTCTCCTGACTTTTCATCAGGCTAATCTGTTCACGAAAAATTCCAGGGCTGAAAGCTTCCTCCGGGGTTTCAATATCATCCAATGCCCGCGATAACAACGTCCGCGTATCACTCTCACTCGCAATCGTGAAATTTTTTCGATACCCCAGCAAGTCAATATGCTCACGCAATATTTTCAGGCAAAAAGAATGAAAAGTCGAAATGACCACCGTATCCGCATTCTTCTTCCCCACCAATTCCGCGACACGCTCACGCATCTCACCAGCGGCTTTATTCGTAAAGGTAACGGCAAGAATTTCTTCAGGTGCGGCTTTTTGGGTGGCCAAAATATACGCAATACGACGCGTAACTACACGCGTCTTACCACTCCCTGCCCCAGCAATCACCAACACAGGCCCCTCAATCTGGCGCACAGCAGCGGCTTGGTTCTCATTGAGACCCGCCAAATATGTAGATTCACTTGCCATACAGCCGTGACTTCCCCCTAGTGTTGCAGCCTTGTTCAAGCCTAATGAACAAGAGTCAAATTGTAACAGGTTTACATGAGTAGGTCCAATGCAATTGCCCTAAAATTGTGCGAATATACTCATTGACACTTTATTCTCACAATGATTTAATAGATGCTTAATCAGATACCACCCATCAGCAATCAGGGAACTCGATACCATGCCCCACAAGATGTTTAGACAGCTATTCTACCCCATCCTTTGCCTCATTCTTACCGGACAAATCTTCCTACACCCTCAGTCCTCAGCACAAGAAACAACTATCAACTTACCCGACTCACCCACTCATCCCTACATCGCTTGCACTACCGATGAACTCGCACGCCTTCGTGAAGCCTATCAAGGCAATGGACCTGAACATAAGGTTATCGCCTCCTATATCAAAACAGCCGACAAGCATGTAGGCTCAACCATCGACTTCCCACCCCGAGGTGCCCAGCACAACCAATGGTATCAGTGCGAAGACTGCCAATTCGGACTAAAGACCATCGATGCCACCCATCATCAATGTCCCAAATGCGAAAAAATCTACACAGGCTACCCCTACGATGACGTTGTCTTTATGAAAACGCACAACAACAATTTTGCCTCCGCATTAAGCACCGCTTGGGGGTACGCCATCACCCAAGACGAAAAATACGCCAAGCACACCGCAAATGTCCTCCGCGGATATGCCAAACGCTATCGAGACTACCCCTACCACTGCAACAAAGCCTGTAAAGACGATTCCAACCATTCAAAATCTGGAGGCCATATCTACGAACAAACCCTCAACGAAGCTTCCGTGTTTTCCAGTCAAATTGGCCCCGCCTATGACCTTATCTACAACTCTACTCACCTCAGTCAAGACGACCATGCCTTAATTAAAGAAGGCCTTCTACTCCCTATGCTAACCAACCTAGACCGAAATAAAGCCGGGCGCAGCAACTGGCAAAGCTGGCACAACGCCGCCATGCTCTGGGGCGGAGCTTTACTGAATGACCCCACCTGGGTGCAGAAGGCTATTTATGCTGAAGGCAACGGCTTCCTAGAGCAAATGAAAATCTCCGTCATGAGCGAAGGCATGTGGTACGAAAATTCATGGGCTTACCATTTTTACTCACTCCGTTCCCTAACCATTTTGGCCGAAGCCGCCCGACGCATAGGCATCGATGTATGGTCCGATAAAACCTTTAAAAAGATGTTCATGGTCCCCCTGCGGTATCGCATGCCCAACAACTCACTCCCCCGATTCGGCGATGACGTCAACTCCTATGTGCCAATTGGCGATGCGCGTATGGAACAAGCCTATCATGCCTACAGAAATCCATCGCTACTCCCCTTACTCAGCACCAAACCAACTTTCGAAAACATATTGCTCGGGCGAAAAGTACAAGAAAAAATACCATTCCGAATACGAGACAGTGATTGGCTTTACGGTGCCGGTCATGCCATCCTACGCACCAAAGGAAATGCCGAATTATCCGCCGCCATGACCTTTGGTCCCTACGGTGGCTCCCACGGTCACTACGACAAACTTAGTTTCGTCTTTTTCGGCCATGGCCAGGAACTCGCCGTCGATCCCGGTCGCGCAAAAAACCAAGCCTACCGCCTTCCCATACATAAAAACTGGTATAAAGCCACCATCAGCCACAATACTGTCCTTGTCGACGGTCAAAGCCAACAACCAGCAAAAGGACAAATAAAGTTCTTCCAAAATAGCAATACCCACGCCACTGTAGGAGCGATTTCCGAAGAAGCCTATCCCGGTGTCAAGCACACCCGCACACTATCCCTTTACGAAGATTTTCTATTGGTCGTCGATCAACTTCAATCCGATAAAGAACACCGCTTCGATTGGGTGTACCATAACCGCGGAACACAAGCCTTCAACGATGTTGTAACTAAAACTACAACCATACCGTCCTACCCTGGATTTGAGTACATAGAAAATATCAAGACTGGTAAATCAGACCAACTCATCACAGTACGATTCCCCGATAAAAAAGTCATCACCCACCTCACTCTCGCTGCCCAAGAAAATACCACAATACTAACAGGTGATGGAGTGGGTGCTTCAGTTCTCGAACGCATCCCGCTAACTATGGTCACCCGACACGGCAAAACAGCCACTTTTGTCGCCACTCTCGAACCTGTTAGGAAATGGCAAAATCCGACTATCCTAAATCTTAGCCATACCATGGAAGATGGTCAAATCAAAGTGACTATACAGAGGAAAAACGATACAAAAACACTTTATGTACATCCCGACGGAATCGCTCATTCTCAAAAAATGCGCATAAACCCCTCTAAGGAATAGAGGGGGCACTTGGGAACGAGCTGGCACGACTTTTTAGATCGCTGCGCCTTGGGGTGCTCCTTCGCTCAAGCCATCGTAGCCCAACTGGCAGAGGCGACGGACTTAGAATCCGTGCGATGGGAGTTCGAATCTCCCCGATGGCTCCATTCTCATTGCACAGCGTAGTGGCCAAATGGTTTAAGGCACATGGTTTTCATCCATGCGATTGCGGGTTCAAATCCCGTCTACGCTACCAATCTTCCAATACGAGCGATATAAATATCCTAAATTGCCCGAAAATACCGGAATATTGTATAATACTTCTTTGTTCCTGAGACAAAAGACTGTGCCACGTTCCACCTTACGTGTGCCTTTATTCCCTAAACCCTGACAACGAGCCCATTTATGAACCTGAGTACTGTCTTAAATAACGAAATTCTGCCCATCGTCGAAAAGCCTTCCCGTTACCTGGGCACTGAGCTTAACACGACTCATAAGAACAAAGAAGACATCGAGTTACGCATAAACCTCGTCTTCCCTGATTTATATGATCTAGGTCTTGGTAATGTCGGGCTACTCATCATGTACTCCATCTTAAATGATCTCGATTGGTGCTGGTGCGAACGTGCCTACTCACCCGCCCCCGATATGGAAGCCGAGCTACGCAATCGCGGATACAATCTATTTTCCCATGAGTCCAAAGACACGCTCGACGAAATGGACCTCATCGGCATCACCATGCAATCCGAGCTGACTTACACCAATATTCTCACCATCATTGATCTCGCTGGGCAACCATTGCGCACCAAAGACCGTGCAGACGATGCACCCTTATTTTTTGCCGGTGGCCCAACTTCGTTTAATCCCGAACCAATGGCTCCATTTTTCGATTTCTTTGTAATTGGCGAAGGCGAAGATGCCATCGTTGAAATCGCCGAATGCATGCGTGACAAAAAACATCTACCACGTCTGGAAAAGTTAGAACACCTCGCAAAAATTGAAGGGGTATATGTACCTGAGCTTTATCCATTTGAAACATTGCCTGACGGCCAAATTTTACCAGTTGTTGATGCCGAACCCGTACGCAAACGCGTAGTGAAATCTCTGGACGGCGCGAAATTCCCTACCGACTACATCGTTCCTTACACCCAGCAAGTACACGACCGTCTTTCTCTTGAAGTACTCCGCGGGTGCACTCAAGGCTGCCGATTTTGCCAAGCCGGCATGGTGACCCGTCCCGTACGAGAGCGTACATTAGAAAATATTGACCAACTAATGGAAGACTCTCTAGCAAAAACAGGCTACGAAGAAATATCCCTCGTATCCCTATCTACCTGCGACTATTCACGTCCTCTACAACTCGTAAATCAAGCCGCCAAACGCGGAGTAGAAAACCGAGTATCTATTTCACTTCCATCCTTACGCTTGGACTCCTTCTCCGTTGAAATGGCCGACAAAGTTGCCGATGTTCGCCGAAGTGGGCTCACTTTCGCCCCAGAAGCCGCCAGCCCACGCCTACGCGGAGTAATTAATAAATGGATACCCGATGAAGGCCTACTCGAAATGTCCGCCGAAGCCTTCCGCAAAGGCTGGAAACATGTCAAATGCTATTTCATGATTGGGCTTCCCACAGAGCGCGACGAAGACATCGAAGCCATCATCGACCTCTGCTTCCGCAACCTGCGAGTGGGGCAAGAAATCAACCCCAACGCCGCCATCAACCTCGGCGTGTCCACATTCGTACCCAAACCCTTTACGCCTTTCCAATGGGCACACCAAATAGACATGGACGAAACAGAACGTCGCCAACAAATCCTCGACCAAGGCTTTAAGAAAACCGGAAAAATCAAATTCGGTCGCCACGATGCCAAGACAACCTTCATCGAAGGCCTCGTTACCCGTGCCGATCGCCGATGTGCCGATCTAATTGAAACCGCATGGAATCATGGAGCGCGCTTCGAATCTTGGGACGAACTCTGCAACCTCAACGCATGGCTAAAAGCCATCGAAGCTGTAAATTACGACGTTGAATTCGCCTTCCGTGAACGCGACCCGGAAGAACGTCTCCCATGGGATCACATCGACGTACTCATCCCCAAAGAATGGTTCCAAGAAGACTGGGCCCGTGCAATGGAATACAAACACGCACCTGACTGTCGCGCAGGAAAATGCCACATGTGCGGTGTAATATTCAAAGAACAACAACTCTGTAGCCATATGCTAAAAAATCAACGCGTTGGCCGCATTGAAGAGAAAAA
The DNA here is from genome assembly GCA_938082445.1 of uncultured bacterium. Lineage (GTDB taxonomy): Bacteria > Hydrogenedentota > Hydrogenedentia > Hydrogenedentales > DTSJ01. Next base: position 1,449 of record CALLLL010000199.1, on the reverse strand, counting down.
CTGGGAACCCGAACCAACACCAGAATACGTAGAACCCGAACCCATTCAACGTATCCGCTTCCGCGTTGGCCGCACAGGCGATCCTCGATTCCTGAGCCACCTAGAATGGATGAATGCTTGGATACGCGCTCTACGCCGAGCAAGAGCCCCCCTATCCTACTCCCTCGGGTTCCACGCACACCCTAAAATCAATTTTGCTGCTGCAGCACCTTTAGGCGAAGAATCACGCGGTTGCTACATGGACGTCGTCCTCAAAGAATTCGTCCATGCCGATGAATTGCTTGAACGCCTTAAAGCCGTTATGCCCGAAGGCTTTCTTGTGCTCGGTGCCGAAGATGTTCCCTTACGCATTCCTGCACTTATGAGTGCAGTACGTGGCGTAGAATATAGCCTCTTTGTTACCCCCGAAAATATTGAAGAACTCGAAGAACGCGTATCATCACTCATGGCCACCGATGAAATTATCATCGAACGTAAAGTCAAAAACAAAAAGAAAAAAGGTCGCGGTCGTGGACAGCGCCGCCCCATGAAAAGAACCGCTCCGGTAAACATACGCCCAATGATTTCAGATTTATCCATAGCTGAATCCAATGAACACCAAGCTACCATCAACTTCACGACAGAGATGTACGAAAACAAAATGGCCAAGCCCAAAGAGATTATGGCTTTACTTGAATTACCAGCAACCACACTCGTTATGAAACGAGATACCATTTTAGATGGTTCAAACGCTCTAGCCGGAGTCTAATCACACACCTAATTTATACAAAAAGTCCCCTCTCAGAAGTGTTCTGAGAGGGGACTTTTTTATTTGCGCTATATCGAAAAATTACTTTTTATTTAACTTCTTATTCTTCCAATATTTTGTCCCAGAAATATCCGCCTGCAACATCAAGCCTGCTTCCGTAATTTGATACACAGCAATCCCATTTTTAAAAGTTGCTTCAGCATTTAATCCAGATGTACCCGCCACTGCGTTCGCATTCGCATCAGCTTGCCATCCTTTATTCACGAAATTATCAAATGTCTTCTTATCTTCAAACAAAAAGATAACCTGATATTTTTGGGCACCCAAGCCAATATTCACACCAGCAGTACCCATACGCATATACGTACGCTTACCAGTTTTTTTATCCACAGCAACGCCTTGACCGCCACCCGCAGAAACCATCAACGAAAGTTTCACATTATTAAACACGGCATAGCCATACGAGCCATCAAAAAAAGCCTTCGACTGTTCACGCGTTTTATACAACTCCGTAAGCGTGTCCTTGGCCATCTGGTCCGTCGCCTGACGCTTAAGCTCATTGGCCTTTTTGCTAGCAGCAACTGCAGGATCCAACGTAAACGCCATCAATGTAGTCACCATCATCAATGCAAATATTTTTTTCATCACAAGTTCCTTTTTACAGCAGAATTTTTTCCACTGAATCCTTCTCACTATCCTAC
>CALLLL010000198.1 GCA_938082445.1 uncultured bacterium | reverse complement strand
GGGTTTGAAGAAGCCCCTTCAGCGAAGTACCAACCAGCATTGAAGTAATCATCGGTACCGGTACCGTGGAAGTAGGTTTCGGATTCGCCGTCGATTGAATAGGAATCATCTCCTTCGAGAATGATTAATGAGTCAGCATTTGCGGCGGCAATGGATGCACCAACGAAGTGACCTTCCCCTGCTAGGGACAAGACTTCGTAAGGTTTACCAGCTTCCGTTGTGGTGCTGTTGTATCGAGCGAAAAAGTAATTGTCGTGCTCTACTTTTCCTGGGCGATAAGTCACGAAGTATTCGATGTCAGCAACATTTTCACTGTTGTTGATAAAACGAATTTCGGCTGATTCGCGGTATGGCATTGGATAGCGGCACCACATGCGGCCATTGTCACGACCCAGTACTTGGCTATCGTAGTCTTCGACGTCTTTAGAGCTTGCTGCAAAGAAGTCGCCAAATGGGGCGAGCACGCCGGGATCTTCTTGACCATCGAAGAAGATGGCAATCCAGACATTATCCATGATGTCTTCGTTGAAGGATTCGATGTTCATTTCGATTTCGGTGATTACACCTGAACCTTCTAAAGGTACAACTTGGTAGTTGCGGCCTGCGACGTATTTATGTCGTGAGCGCCATACTTTTTCCGTTTTTCTATTGCTTAAGCGGAAGTTGGTGTCATTCCAGTTTTTCTCCCATTGCTTAAAGTACATTTTATCGTCAACAGTTAAATTCAAGTTGAATGATTGAATGGGGGTACCGGCTGGTAAATCGATGTAGGTGACTTGGTATCCAAGGCTGTCATCAATTCCAGTGGCCATGATGCGACAAGCGCTTTCATAGGGGATTGGGAGGTGGGAGGTGAATCCGCCGCTGCCTTGGTTTGTAAATGGTGGTGCGAAAAGATGATACGAAGGTGTTCCGTATTCGAGTTCACCACTAAAAAGGTCTTGGAATGGGGTAATGATGATGGGGTATTCAAGATCATCTACGAAAATATACAAGGTTCCGTGTGGGTTTCGTGTCCATAAACGGGTTACGATACCTGGGCCTTTGAGATCGGCGACTACTGCGCCGCCTTCCCAGACTTGTTCAGCACCTTTGTCGTCGTTATTTCCGCCGCTTGTATCAAAGCTGGAAACTTGGCGTACTTTCCAGTTGTGAGGTTCATCTAAACGGGCAACAGTACCGTCAATCCCCATATCACTCAGGGGAATTGTCCATCCGGTTGGAATCCGTTTTTGCACATTTGAGGCACAGCCTACAAACATGACCCCCATCATAACGCATACGATTCCTCGCATATATGCCTTCATACTATATTCCCTCGTTTGGTTGCACTACTAGTCACTATGCGTGAATTCTACCATGGATGCTGAATTCGTGCAAGTTGTATTTTAGGACTAACCCATTGTGTTGTAAGTAATTAAGAAGAATTTAGGTCGGGGTCCTGTATATAAGGGCAGAACTTGCAAAAAAATACACTGCGAAGGGAATCCAAGCGGCCAAAATAGGTGATAATTGACCTGAATACCCCATAGATTGTGCCACACTACTCAAAATTATGTATATAAGCCCTAAGAATATGGCTACACTGAGTCCAATAGACACATTTCCGCGGCCAAGCCGAATGGAAAAGGGGATGGCGAGGCCCATAAAGAGTATACAGAGTAGTGGGCTTACGAATTTGGTGTGTAAATCCAGGGTCATGCGCCGTAATGTTCGTCCTTGAAAATCATGCTTTTTCATTATTGCGCTCAATTCAGCGATGGATTGTGTTCGAGTGTCAATTTCACTGGAAAAGAGGAATTCAGGATCAGCTTGGAATGGCGCTTCAATTTGCGTTATTCGGGTAAAACTACGAATCCATTCACGATTGGGGTGGTATACATTCCAAATACCGTCTTCGAGTAGCCATTTCTGGGTTTCAGTATCCCACAAAATTCGTTTGGCCTCAATTTGCTCATAGTAATCTTCGTGGTGGGCATACAGGAAGATGTGTTCGCCTGTCATGGATTGCCGATTGAATTTGCGTATGTCGCATTTCCAGTCGTTGTCGAGTTGTGCCCAGAATATGCCGTCTCGGCTTCCTCTGTCGCCGGTTCGAATTTTCCCAAAGTAATGGTACTCGATTTCGTGGGTGCGTAGGGCGGCATGGGTACCTAGGGTTTCATTCATTACTAGCATACCGAGCCCTATGGTGAAGGAGACTAGGAGGGGGGCGACTAACATGCGTTTGAGTCCGATGCCGCTGGCGAGCATAGCGGTGTATTCAACACGTTGAACAAAGGTTCCAAAGACAAGTAATCCGGCAATTAATAGGGATAAGGGGGCCATGTGGAAATTATTGAGCATGACTGGGATATAAAGAAGGTAGTACTCAATTACTATTTGCGCAGGTACATCTTGTTCCAGGATGTCTGGTCGACGGTGGGTAAGTATATCAATTACAATGAAGAGTGTGATCAGGGAGAGGGTCGTTTTAAAGAAAGTTCCAAAGAGACGCTTGCTCAAGTATTTATCGAGAGTAGTCATACACGATCCACCTTCCAGAGCATGAGTGCACCGATGCCCATTAAGACTAGATTGGGAATCCAGGCACGCAGAATGTATTCATGTAATTCACTATTGGAGGTGGGTTCTGCAATGGTGAGTAGGGTGTAATAAACTACCATGACTCCAAAGCCCATGCTGAAGAGAGATGATTTTCCGCGTTGACGTGCCTGAACGCCAAGCGGTGCACCTACGAGTGCGATGGCGATGACGGCGAAGGGGAGACTTAATCGATTGGCAATTTCCCCTCGGGTTTTATGGAGTTCATCGGCTAAGCCGCTTTGTGGGTTGGCTTTGTGAATGTCGGCAGTTGATTTTTCATGCTTCAAAAGCCCAGTTAAATTTACCCCGTAGCGTTGAATATTGGTTTTCTGTACTTGTTCGGGCATGGGGAAGGGGTAGTTGAACTCTTCGTTTTGTAACAGTCTTGACGAATTATTGGGTACCCAATACATATTTTTGAGGACTAAAATATATTGACCATCTACCTTGTTGAGCTGGGCTTCTTCGGCATGAAACAAAGCCACATCCGCACCATCGCTTGACGGTGCAATCATGTCAAAATTATAGAGGGTATGGGTCTCCATATTTTTATCGGAAAAATATATACGATACCCATCGTTGTATTCGTGTAATTCCCCGGCGTCTAGTTGATCGATAGTGGCCCGCTGAGGAATCTCGGTATAGACAATATGGTAGAGTCGTCCCATGCCCCAAGGTCGACCGTAGTCTTGCACAAGGTATGCAAAAACAGAAAGGATGATGCCGGTAATCACTACTGGAAGAGCCATGCGTTTGAGTGAGATGCCAGAGGCTTGCATGGCGGTGATTTCGCCTTGTTGGGCCATGCGGCCGAAAGCCATAAGGATGCCCAGAAAGTAAGCGACAGGAACAAGGAGGGTGACTAATTCGGGCAACATAAAGGTGATGAGTCGAAAGAAATCGAGAGGGGTCAAAAACCCCTGGGGGATCTCTTCTGAGTAACCGCCGACTTTGGAGGCTGCGCCTAAAAAAGTTATTACTCCAAAGGCTAGTAAGGCCGGAAGCAAAATGTTTTTCAGGATATGTCGGTCCAAGGCTTTCATGATAATTAGTTCGAGTATACCTGAATGGGTGCTTAGATTATTGTGAATTAGCGGGAAATGCTGGATTGCCTTCGGGCAATGCACCGCGGCGTTCTTTGGGTGAATAGATGTAGCTGAGTTTGCCGATGATGGTTTCTGCGGGTACCCCTTGGCCCCATAGGTGGCTATCATCACTTTTATTTCGGTTATCGCCTAATACGAAAATATAGCCTTCAGGGACTGTGTATGGACCAAATTCGTATTCGATGGCTTCTTGTAAATAGGGCTCACGCATGAGGGTTCCGTTGATGGATAACCCAATGGGGGCAATAAATACACTGTCGCCGCCGATGGCAACAATACGTTTGGCTAAGAAGGCCCCATCTTCCTTGGGATCTTTGAGCGCAATAATGTCGCCTCGGTAGTAGACTTCTTGTTTGACGGCCATTAATTTGTCACCGGGCATTAGGGTGGGTTCCATGGAAGAAGTTGGGACGACAAAAAAGCCGATGGCTTTATTGTGAATCAAAATCAAAATGGAGCTTAATACGATAAGGATTATGAGGGCAATAAAATTGCGGGTGCTTAAAAAACCAAAGATATTTAATATGGATTTTTCGTTGTTGTATTGACTCATATGGGTATTGTACTCAATATGTTTGGGGGACGTCGAATTAATTAGTGGAATGTCGTTTTTGAATCATGGCTATACTGGCTTCGGCGAGCATTTTGTATTCTTCTGAGGCATCGAGACTGGTACTGCTTTCAATCATTGGGATGCTTGTTGGTGTACCAACATCGGCGAGGGCCATGACGAGTAGTTTACGTACTGTGGGTTCGGTGTCACTTGCGGTTATAACGGCTGAGGCAATGGCTTCATCTTCAGTTTTTACACCTTTGAGTAAGATGCGCACGATTTCAGCTCGTTGATTGGGGCGTACTGTGGGCGAACTATATTGATCGATAAACTCGCGTCGGTGGGGATCGATGCCTTGCTGTGCCAGGCCTGACCAGGCGGCGAAAGCCACACGGGGATCGCTTTCTTGACGCATTTTGGTGAGACTTTTTATGACCACTTCATCATTAATTCCGCCGAGTAATGTGGTTGCACATGAGCGAGTGGTGGGATCGGAAGAGTTGAGTAAGGGAGTTAGATGGGGGATGTAATCGGTATCCATATAGTAGTGTGTAGATTCCAATATGAAGATCTTCGTTTCCGCTGAGGTATCTGGTTTTCCTAAAAGCGCAATGAATGGAGACAGGGCCGTTGGACTGAGAGTGTCGAGGCGAAGACCAATGGCGAATACACGCGGGTCCCCTTTGAATTTCTGTGGGGCTTGGGCAATGAGCATCCATTCAGCTGCCAGTGCTGATTCATTCATGGAATCAACTGGGGGCAGAGGGGCTGAGGTTTGCTCCGATTGTGGGGCTTCGATTTCAAGTGAGGTTGGGGCATCGGGTGAGCATGCAGATAATAACAGAATCGTCATAAAACAACTTAGTATTTTCATCTCTATCAATTCCCCAAAACGTGTCAGTAACTACTATAGAAAATCCAACTGAGCTTTATCCACTGCTTGGCGGATTCCTTGTGCGCGTTCAGTGATCTCTGCGAATCGCCCTTGTGACATTAAAGTGGAGCAGGCTAATTGGCTGCCTATTGCTACCACACGAGCACCGGCATGGAAGTATTGATGGATGTTGTTTCGATTGACGCCACCGGTGGGCATTAGTTGTAATTCGTCGAAGGGGCCACGAATGTTTCGAAGATAGGTCGGCCCGAGGTCGTTCGCTGGGAATATTTTAACAATGTCAGCGTATAAATCCATTGCATGGGCAATTTCATTGGGTGTGTATGCGCCGGGTATCGCTACTTTTCCAAAATGGTGGGTGGTTTCAATGACTGCTGCTTTTGTGTTGGGGGATACTATAAATTGGGCACCGGCTTCGATAGCCCGTTTCGCCGCTTGATCATTGAGGACTGTTCCAGCACCGATGAGAATGTCGGGGTGATTCATGGCAATATCACGAATGGTTGGAATGGCACCGGGGGTGTTGAGGGTTACTTCTATGGCCTGCACGCCGCCATCGGCAATGGCTCGAGCGGTGTCTTGGATGTGGTCACTGGACGTGGCGCGAATGATCGCTATGACTCCTTCGTCTATAATTTTATCCAATATTTGTTTGCGTGTTTGCATTCTTACTCCTGATGGTTGTCGAGTTTGTGGCGCAATAGAATATCTTCTGAATGGGTGACTGTACGCATGTAGTATGAGGCAATCAGCCCGTTGTGTTCTTCTGTTGTTAAGTCGCCATGTTTGCCTAGTTCCCGTGCGCGTTCATGGTGAATATGGTATAGGGTTAGTGCAGCAGCGACCGAAATGTTAAAACTTTGAGCAAAGCCTGTCATGGGGATGACAACGCAATCGTCTGCTTGTTCCACCAATTCAGGGGAAACGCCTTCTTTTTCATTGCCGAAGAATATGGCTGTGGGTTGGGTGAAGGAGACTTCGTCGATGGGCTTGGCGGTTTCGCTCATGTGGGTGGTAACTATACGGTATCCTTTGGAGCGCAAGTGATCGATACAGGGTTGGGTATTGTCCCAGCGTTTGAGGTCCAGCCATTTATCGGCCCCTTGCGTCACTCGATTGGCCTTTTTAAATCGTTTGGCGGATTCAATGATGTGCATTGATTGATAGCCGAGGGCTTCAGCACTGCGCATGACCGCGCTAACGTTTCCGCGATCAAACAGGCCTTCGGTAACAGGCACGACGGTGTAGGTTCGTTCGGATACAACACGCTCGATTTTCTCTTGGCGGTCTTCACCCACATAGCCCGTCATCA
>CALLLL010000197.1 GCA_938082445.1 uncultured bacterium | reverse complement strand
GGCGATTGGGACCGGGGCATTTACGTCCGCGAACGATGATACATGGGCCTGAGGACACTATATATATTGGGAGTTATCCAGAGTATGGCTTGCATGGGGGGGCGCTGGGTGTTTGGGATACCAACAGTGACACCTTGGTTGAGAACTATCATCCTTTAATCAAAAATCAGTCTATCGTTTCGTTGGTTTATGATGAAAAAACAGGATTGATTTTTGGTGGTACAAGTACTACTGGGGGGGAGGGACTACACCTATAGAACCATCCGCCAAGTTTTTTGCCTTTGATCCATCTAAGAAAGCACTTAAGTTTGAACGTGTATTGGATGATGAATTCAAATCGATTCGTTCGATGTGTCAGGTTGGGCGAAATTTATACATCATCGGTGGCGGCGACGATCTTGTTGTGTACAATATTGATCAAGATAAAGTATTGCTTATGCATGATCTTGAAATTGGTCATGTAGCGGATGTGTCTTTACGGCTATGGAAAGATGGACAAATTTATGGTGTAGGTTCCAAGCAGATTTTTAAACTTGATCCCGTTAGCTATAAATTAACAATATTGGCTGAGTATCCCGGCAGGATTCGTTGTGGAATGGCGATTGATGACCATGGGATTTACTTTGGGGATAGTGCTGAGTTAATGCGTTATAACTGGCCAGTGGCTAAGGGGGCGAAGTAATGTCCAAATTATTGTGGCTACTACTCCTGTGCGTAGGCCTTATGCCCATGGTATATGCCGATGTGTCCACTGCACCCGAAGGCTGGGAGACAAAGTCCATTCGGGATGAAACTCGCCCGGACTTTTCCTACGATCCTAAGGGGGGGCCCGATAAGCAGGGCGCCTTTATCATGAAACTTGATAATCGAAATGGACTTGATGGGCGCTGGGTCAAAACTTTCGCTGTAAAAGGCTGAGAATATTACAAATTTCATGCGGTGCGTAAACTCGACAATGTGGAGTATCCACGCCGATCGGCTTTGGCGCGCATTATTTGGCGTGATGACCAGAATCGAGTAGTGAGCCATGCTTTTGAAGGGGCGAAATCCTATGCCGGTAATCGGCCGCCCACTGCTGAGCCGGAGTACCCTATGGATCGGGAAACCAATGCTGACGGTTGGACTGAAGTGAGCGATACATATTTGGCTCCGCCGAAGGCAACCAAGGCGATTGTTGAGCTTCACTTTCGATGGGCGACCAAAGCGAAGGCACGATGGGCGCAGGTATCGTTTGCGCCCAGTGCGCCATTGGAAGAACGTCTGGTGAATTTGGCGGCTATTCACTATATTCCGCGAGGCGGCAAGAGTGCGATGGATAATTGTAAACTTTTTGCGCCTTTGATCGCAGAAGCTGCGGAAAAGAATGCGGATTTGGTTGTACTGCCCGAAACTTTAACGTGTACGGCCAATGGCCTGAGTTATTATGATGTGGCTGAAACCATTCCAGGCCCTTCGACAAACTATTTTGGAACGCTTGCTAAAAAGCATGATGTGTATTTAGTTGTTGGATTAGTCGAGAAAGCTGACAATGTTATTTACAACGTAGCGGCCTTAATTGGTCCGGATGGAAAAGTTGTAGGTAAGTACCGAAAAGTTACTTTACCGCGTACCGAAATTGATATGGGGATATATCCGGGGAATGAATACCCGGTATTTGATACACGATTCGGTAAGTTGGGTATCATGATTTGTTACGATGGATTTTTTCCTGAAGTTGCACGTCAATTGAGCAATAACGGCGCCGAAGTGATTGCTTTTCCGGTAGCGGGATGCAATCCGATGTTGGCTTCTGCTCGCGCATGTGAAAATCATGTTTATGTCGTGAGCAGTACGTATTCGGATAAATCGACAGAATGGATGATTACAGGAATCTTTGATCGTGAAGGACATGTTATTGCACGCGCCTCGGAATGGGGAACGGTGGTGGTCACTGAAGTTGATTTGAATAAGCATCTATATTGGACAAGTCTGGGGGATTTTGGAGCGGAAATTCCGCATCAACGCCCGGTCGGTGTGGGAGAATAAAGTGGAAATCTGGGACGGACATTGCCATATCTCTGGATATGCAGGGACGCCTGCTGAGCGGGTAGGTGGTATGGTTAAACTAGCCGATCGAATGAATGTGGAACGGCTGTGTATTTTTATGGGAACCAAGTTTCATACTGAACCCACGCCGGAGCAGATGATTGCGGCGAACGATGAAATATTGGAGGCGCTGAGCGTGTGGTCCGAGCGGGCCTTTGGGTTTGTGTACTTAAGCCCGCAGCATTTGGACACTAGCTTGGCAGAACTCAATCGATGCGTAGGGAAAGGGCCAATGGTGGCCATCAAGTTATGGGTCGCGCAACACTGTGATACGCCGGAAGTGGATACCATTGTGAAGCGTGCGATTCAACTTAAAGCACCCATATTTCAGCACACCTGGAACAAAATCACTGGGAATCTGCCCGGTGAATCTACGGCGGTGGAATTGGCGCGTGTCGCGGCCCGTCATCCAAAAGCGACATTTATATGCGGGCATACTGGCGGTGATTGGGAAAGAGGAATTCGGGCTATCCGCGATCATGAAAATATTTATGCTGACTTAGGTGGAGGCGATCCTACCTCGGGCTTCACCGAAATGGCGGTACGTGAATTGGGGGCTCACCGAATTCTTTTTGGGAGTGATATTCCCGGAAGGAGTTATGGTTCACAGTTGGCTAAAGTCTATGGTGCTCGTATTGAAGAATATCAAAAGTCGCTCATTCTCGGGGAGAATATGAAGCGTATATTGCGCCCTATATTAGATGAGAAAGGGGTGATCTTATGATTGATACTAACGTATATATAGGCACGTGGCCATTTCGGCATTTGCCCGAGAGCAGCATTGATGCACTGTTGCCTACCTTGAGTCATTATGGAATTAATCAAGCGTGGACAGGGAGTCTAGAGGGCTTGTTTCATAAAGATATTGCTGGAGTAAATTCGCGATTGGTGGAATCGTGTACCCAAGCAGGCGAAGTATTATTGCCGATTGGTTCAGTCAATCCAATGTTGCCACGTTGGGAAGAAGACTTGCGCCGTTGTGTGGAAGATCACGGTATGAAAGGTATTCGCTTACATCCTCAATATCATGGCTACACCCTAGCAGGGCCGGAATTTAAGGCTTTGTTGAAAGCTGCAACTGCGCATGCACTTTTGGTGCAGATCGTGGTAACCATGGAAGACGAACGGATGATGCACCCGCTGATGCGTGTGGAGCATGTGGACGTGTCACCCTTGCCGAGTGTCTTGATAGATATTCCGAAAGCGAAAGTACAATTACTGAATGCATTCCGCGCGGTTCGTGGTAAATTGATTGATGAATTGGTTACGACCAAGAAAGTGAGTTTTGATATTGCATGGCTCGAAGGGGCTGAAGGAATCGCACGCATTCGTAAGCAGATACCTATTGAACGCATATTGTTTGGAACAAGTAGCCCATTGTTTTACTATGTTTCATCTATTTTAAAATTAAAAGAATCGCCTTTAACCGATGAAGAGTTGGCTGCCATCGAAGCAGGTAACGCCCAAAAACTACTGTAAATAACAAAGGAGCATATACCATGGAAGAGCAACACGGCATGAAACGACGCGAATTTTTGGCCTCATCGGCTGGTGTGACGGCGGCCAGTATAGTCGCGGCTTCAAGTACACCTGCCGCTGCCGCTCCTACAGATAAACTAGCCATCGATGGTGGGGCGAAAGCGGTCACGGCGACTTCTTCTAAAGGCCCTCGCTTTGGAGAGGCTGAACGCAGCCAATTGGAAGCGGCCATTAATCAGGACCATTTATTTTACTGGAAGGGGCCTCAGACGACATTGTTGATTGAGCGATTCAAAGAGGTGACTCCACTTGAACATGTGATGACGTGCACTTCTGGTACTGCGGCCTTGCATATTGCGGTAAATGCTGCTGGCATCCAGCCGGGTGATGAGGTAATTACGTCGACGGTGAGTGATATCGGCACAGTGATTGGGATTATTTATCAGCAAGGGGTACCTGTGTTCGCAGATTTGGGACCGTCCACCTTAACGCTGGACCCGGCCGATGTCGAGCGTAAAATAACGAAAAAGACTAAAGCAATCATAGCGGTACACCTGTGCGGTAATCCGAGTAAGATGAAGGAATTACGGGCGATTGCGGATAAACATAAGTTGGTATTGATAGAGGATTGCGCACAGGCCTGGGGGGCAAAATATCAAGGCGAATCCATTGGTATGGTAGGCGATATCGCTTGTTGGTCCTTGCAAAATTCAAAGCATATTACGTGCGGCGATGGCGGTGTGGTGGCTTCGAGCCATCCGGTATATGGTCCACGCCTGCAGTTGTGTGGCGACAAGGGCTTTAATCGTAGTGAAGGCAAATGGCAAGGGTTTGGAACCAATTATCGTATGAGTGAAACGCAGGCGGCTGTGGTCGCTGGTCAGATTACTCGTTTAGAAGAGATTGCAAGCACTCGTGCACGACTGGGTGATTTGCTGACGGTAGGCATTCAAGATATTCCGGGCATTGCTCCTCATGAAGTAGCAAAAGGCGATCGTTGTGTATATTGGTTCTACATGTTCCGTATAGATCCCGATGCATTTACTTGTGATCGCGCTACTTTTTATAAAGCACTCCGCGCCGAAGGGGTTGGGTGTACGACAGGATACATTCGTATTCCGTTGCATCGAAACCCTGTGTTCTTAAATCATGCATTCTTTAATGGTCATTGGCCAATTAAGGAACAAGGATTGACCAATATGGATTACACTAAAGTCGATATTCCTGAAGCAGAGAAAATATTGGTGACTGGAATGCGTGTGTTTATTCATGAATCCAATACCGATGAACAAATGCGACAGAGTGCTGCGGCAATTCGCAAGGTGGCCAGCCATTACGCGAAGTAATAAACAGTGGGGGGACGTATAGATGTTTGGTTGGTTTAAGCGGCGCCGTCGTAAGCGTGTAAATGAGGCTGTGTTTCCAGATGAGTGGAAAAGTCTTTTGAGGACACGCCTGCCTTATGTGAATACATTAAGTGATGAGAAGCAGCAAACTTTATTCGATATGACGCAAGTCTTTATGGCGGAAAAACATTTTGAGGGGTGTGGGGGCTTTGAGATTAATGATGAAATGTGTGCACTCATTGCCTGCCAAGCGTGTATCCTTATATTGAATCGCCCACATGACTTTTACCCAACATTGAAGTCGATCCTTGTCTATGATACGGCCTTCTTTGTCGAAAATCAGGAATATGAAGAGAACGGGATGATCAGTTTATCCACTCAAGTGCGGGCGGGGGAGTCTTGGACCATTGGTGTGGTCATTTTAGCGTGGGAGGAAATTGAAAGAGGGCTTCGGCACAAGCATGACGGATATAATGTGATGATTCATGAATTTGCTCATCAACTTGATCAGGAGCATCATGATGTTGACGGGGTACCTGTATTGGATGACCGCGCACATTTTGAGCAATGGCAATCCATATTCTCCGAACATTACCACCAACTAATTGAAGATGTGCAGCGGGGCCGTAAGACCGTCATGGATGATTATGGTACCACGAATCCTGCTGAATTCTTTGCGGTAGGTAGCGAGTCGTTTTTTGAAGAGTCT
>CALLLL010000196.1 GCA_938082445.1 uncultured bacterium | reverse complement strand
GTACCCATTTCCGCTGTTGCACCTAGTACCGCATGACGGTCAACCACAGAGCCATCAAAAGGGGCGCGCAAGGGCAAAATCGATGATGCCGACTGAGTTTTTTCAACTTGCTTAATCTCTTCTTTGGTTAAACCAATATTTTGTAATTGTTGACGACTCCGTTCCACCTCACTCAAGCTGGTAGCGTGTTTAGCTTGTGCATTCTCGAAATCTTGTTTGGTAGCGACTTTGTTTTCGAGCAGATAGGACTCGCGTTTAAATGCTAAATTTGCTTGTTTCTCACTGACTAATGCCTTGATGAGTGCACTCTTTGCATCAGCAACCGATGGAGAATTAAGTTCAGCAAGTAAATCACCTTTTTTAACCACTTGCCCTGATTCGACATACACTTTTCGAATCACACCATCGGCATATGGTGATACCAATGCCAAGTTGTTCATATTGAATGAAAGACGCCCCAAAGTCGATTCGCCAATATTCACCGTACCTTGCTTGGCATGCCCTGTTTCTACACCGGCTTTTTTTGCTGACTCAGGCGAACTAAAGCGGACTTTCATCCCTTCGCCCACTGGTTTTTTGCTAACGAGATCGGGATGACATATCCCACATTCATTTTCAAAAACCCCATGTTCATTGCAAAATAACCCTTCAGGTCGGTCGCTTAATTCAGCCGAAGTGGGTCCATCGAGATTTTTAAGCACTGTCATTGAAACATCTACATGAGAATCGGGCGATTCTAATGTAGCCACTTTAGCTAATGCAGGATCACAGAGAAAGCATTCATCTTCATATAAATAGTGCACAGTACAATAAGGACGATTTTTGTCTTGGATATCGGTATGACACTCAAAGCATCGATCTTCATATCGCCCATGCCCACGACACCATAAACGGTCCGCATCGCGTTTGGTTTCATCGCAAATAAAGCATGTTTCACTTGCGTCATTGTGCGCATGAATTGCTTTTTTTGGTTTGGATTGTTCTGGTATAGAATTCGATTTAACTTCAGGTGTTCTTGTATCGCTACACCCCGGAACAATAAAAGCGACTAGACCCAACAGGACCATCATTGAATACATTTTACTTAAATACATTTGACTTAACTCCACATACATCATCACATGCAATTCGACTATTGACCCTTCAACAGGAACAATCGACAACAACATTCTTGGTTGGTATGTGGATATCAGGTAAGGAGTGGTATGGAGCCTAAATCTAGCCAGGACGGCTTAGGTATAGAAACATGCGATGCTGGAACATAAGTAGTATTTACGTATGTCACATCTACAGTTGTTAGAACACTGAGAACAACTTTTTTAATCTTTGTAGATTCTGTTAATACATATCCAGTGTCTTCACTACACTTAGGTAGCTCAAGGCATAAATCGCAGCAATCGCCCCCTGGAATAGCGGTATTAAGCTGATATAACTCGACTTTTTCATAGGTATTTGAACAAAAATGATTCGTTGAATAGGTGCATTTACTTTCATCCATTTCAGTTAGTGCAATGACCTCTTGACACAAGGCAGTACAGAAACTCCCTGCGCCACTGGAAAGCACAAGGACTGCAATGGTCAAAATAGCCATTATGTGAAATGTTTTTTGCATAAATAAATGATACTACTCTAATTCAACAATGTCAATAGTCCACTAGCATAAAGGGTTTAAACTAGATATAATTCGAATTAAAAATGAAATTAATCTTGTTTCCTTCGACACTTACTTTGTAAAACAACTACAGGACTGAAAATATTCATGAAATCATTTTCAATATTGTTATGTATCTGTTTACTCAATCTTGTCACTTTTCTATCTTCAGCCGTTTCTGAAGAGTCGATACAGCGAAAAACATCTGCCCCTCCAGAAATCAAATCTACATGGGATGATTTAACCGATGGAATCGAGAATTCCAGTCAATGGGATGCACACCAAGCACTCCTACGCCAGCACTACTTAGACCTCATTCGTGATCAACACAAGCCAGATAAGCCTCCACTTGATCTCATTATTCACGATACGGTCATAGTTGAGAATGTATACACTCGAAAGCTCATCAGTTATGCGGTAGAAGCTGATGAACGTGCCTACGCTTATTTGGGCATTCCTCTTAATTTAGCTAAAAAAGCACCTGCGGTTGTCGCTCTACACGGAACCTATGTAAATGGAAAAGACCGTGTTGCAGGACTTATCGATAATCCGAACAAAGCCTATCTGGACCACTTGTGTCGGCGTGGATACATAGTGATTGCTCCTGAGCATTTTGTTTCGGGCCATCGCACTCCAGCCAAGGGCGCATATGACACTGAAGAGTTTTATAAAAAGCATCCTGAATGGACAGCGGTAGGAAAATTTACGTACGAACATTCCATAGCGATTGATGTATTGCAAAGTTTAAAAGAAGTGGACCCGAAAAACATTGGCGCATTGGGTCATTCACTTGGTGGCCATGGAACCTTTTTCTTAGCCGCCTACGACAGCCGTATCAAAGCTGCAGCCGCCAACTGTTCCGCATCTTTCTTCCGCCACAATACCAAAGCGGATGCATGGGCGAGAAATCATTGGTATATCTATTTCAAACATCTTCGGCCTGAAATGCTCAAAGGTAATTTACCGCCCATCGATTTCCACGAAATTATATCATTAATCGCCCCACGGGCATTTTTGGATCTATCAGGCATGAATGATGGCGATCCTGCCACTCAACGCCAACGCATTTTGATGCTCATGAAAATTATGGAGGTCTACGAGCTGGAAGAGGCACCGGAAAATTTTGCGTTCTATGCGCATGGCCGTAAACATTCCGTCGCCCACGAATCACGCATGCTCATGTACGGCTGGATGGACACTCACCTCAAACCCATAGAGGATACCGAAACAAAGCTTGTCACTCCTTAAAGGCAATGGCGATTTAGTCTTTTTATGGATCTGACTATAAGCCTACAAAACGACCCAACTCACAATCCACAGGGCCACTGCAGCAACTAGCCCTTGAATCAATGTCCCCATACTTTGAAGTCGATACCCTTGGTTTACACTCATTCCAGAGAATTGAGTGACGACCCAAAAATATGAATCATTCGCATGCGATACCACCATTGAGCCTGCACCAATCGCCACAACCACAAGTGCCTTAGCAGCGTCAGAATCCAGGCCTACAACTTCGAGAAGCGGTAACATTATCCCTGCTGTTGTAATGATTGCGACCGTGGATGACCCCTGGGCAGTTTTGATCGTAGCTGCAATAAGAAATGGAAGCCATATGCCCAACCCATTGGACCCTTCAAGGTATTTCGATAACACATCTGCAATTCCTGAGTCCCGCAATACTTGCCCAAATGCTCCCCCTGCTCCGGTGGTAACGATGATAGCTGCCGCAGCAACTATGGCTTGCCCCACCCAACCAGTAGTCGACCACATATCACGATCCAATCGCTTAGGCAACAGAAAAGCACAAAAAACGCCTATCAACAATGCTATAACTGGTTGGCCTAAAAAAACTAAGCATTGAGCCAAGTTACCCTCGCCGATGGGTTTTGCTGGAAGTTCTACAATGGCACGCATCACAATTAGCATCACAGGGAGAAATATAGGTAGTAATGATTTAAGTGTAGAAGGCCCATGGTCTCCATTCGTGATAGTCACTTCTTCTTCTGCGCCATCTTCTTCCGGTGGCTGAATATCTACACGCGCAGCGATGGTAATTGCAAAAATCCAGCCTGCTAATGCTGCGAGGGCACTGATCGGTATTCCGCATAAAATAACGAGACCAAGATCGGCTCCCAACATTCCCGCAGCAGCAACAGGTCCAGGGGTAGGTGGAACCATGGTATGGGTGGCATACAAACCTAAACTTAAAGCGACAGCACCAATTGCGACAGACTGCTTAGTGCGTTTAGCAATGGCTTTGTTAAGTGATGACAACAGTATAAATCCTGAGTCACAAAACACTGGCATCGATATAATGTACCCGATAAATGTCATTCCCAGAGGTGCATGCTTAGGTCCGGTAACTTTCAGCGTACTCTCGGCTAAGCGACGAGCCCCGCCTGATTTTTCAAGGAATATACCAATAATGGATCCCGCAATAATCACTATTCCAATATATCCAATAACCGACCCAAAGCCCTTGTTGATAGCATCAATTACTTCGATCGGGGGCATTCCAGAAAAAACACCGAAAAGTAGTGCGGCTACAATTAAAGACAAAAATGGATGCATCTTTAACCGTGTCGTTGAAATGACAATAAATACAACTGAAAGTATTAGCAATATAAGTAAGTTCAAAACATTCTCCTTGACGATACGATAGCAAAGTAATTGCTTCCGTACCATCAATTATTTAAGGTTCTCTCCAAAATAAGATAGAACTGATAGTACTTAAATAGAATAATATGTCAACAACCCTGTTTTACCTGTATACTTTAAGTTCTAACAAAACACAATAAACACTAGGGAAACAATGACTATCAAGCTCCAAGCTTTTAATATGTTCACTGCAGCTTTATGGGTTTTACTTATGTCCTGCATAAATTGTTCCACGCAGGCAGAGGAGAATAGTCTCATCATTCGCGCTGCAACCTATAATGTCGAATTTGGGAAAAGTGCAACACCAGAAGAAATTGGGGAAATGTTAAAACCGTATGATTTGGACATTATAGGGTTTTGCGAAGCTCCCGATGGTGACTGGACTAGCCGCGTGGGCAAAACACTTTCCATGGATTATGTATTTGTAGGAAAAATTTCATCTGCCAATCATAAAAATAAGTATAAAACCATTCTCAGCCGAACACCTCTTCATGATACTCAAGAGTATACAATCGAGAATGGTGCCATTTGGAATCCAGCCTCTACGGTCCGCGCAGTTACCACCATAAAAGGAATTTCCATTGCATTTTACTCGCTTCATATTTCATCATCGGGTAAAACAGGTGGGCATATGAATCATTTAGTAAATACAATCCTCAAGAAAGAAAAAAGTAAACGCATTATAGTGGTTGGAGATTTCAACAATAAGTTAGAAGACCCTGCTATTGAATCTATGCGAGAAATTGGCATGCGGAGTACATGGAAAGATCTTGGTATAAATGTCGATAAACTCTATACTTATAATGCATTAAAGCCAGAGATCAATGGCGGGGTTATTGATCATATATTTTACAATACATCTTCAGGCGGGGTAGCCTCCAAGGGCGGCATCATTGAACTGGATAAACATCTAGCAGATCACAAACCTGTCTGGGCTGAAATCACTTATCCGCTGCAATCAACTCCATAAGGGTTATAGTAATGAGCATTGAAATTGAGGGAAAAACTATATTAGTCACTGGAGCCAATCGCGGTATTGGTCGATCGATTGTGGAAACTTTCTTGGAGCATGGTGCGACCAAAGTTTACTTAGGCGTACGCGATCTGGATTCAACAAAAGAATTAGTGGCCAAATACGAAAACAAAGTAGTGCCCTTACATGTTGATTTGTCCGACCAGAAATCAATCGAGGTAGCAGCCCAACTGGCTACGGATGTCCAACTACTTGTGAATAACGCAGGTGTCCTTACTGCAACAGATCCGCTTGATGATAATGCAGAAGAATCCCTTCATTTTGAGCTAGATGTCAATACATTCGGCTTACTACGTATAGCGCAAGCCTTCACACCTATACTTGAGCAAAACAAACAAGGGGTTATTGTTCAAATTAATTCTGTGGCATCCATCAAAAACTTTAGCAATTGCAGCACATATTCCGTATCAAAGGCCGCGTCCTATTCACTTACCCAAGGCTTACGAAGTTCATTAAAAGCAAGGGGCATTGGTGTACTCAGTGTGCACCCCGGGCCAATTGCTACTGAAATGGCAAACGATGCAGGAGCAGCCGAAATTGCGGAGCCAGCATCGGTGGTATCTGAAGGGATTATTCAAGCACTTAAAGATGGAAAGTTCCATTTATTTCCGGACACATTGGCAAAAGAAATGGGCGCAGCCTATAGTGATTTTGCTAGATCAATGATAGAGGCTTAATACTCTTTTTGTAGCTTCCTTTGCATAGTGATTACGCCGAATGGAAATATCCATTGCATACAAGCGCTGCATTAAGATTGTGGAAGGTTATTGGGAATATCTATAAAAAATGACGAATAGGTACCCAATTCGCTCTCAACACGCACTGCTCCCCCATGCAATTCGCCAATATGCTTAACAATGGCTAATCCAAGTCCTGTCCCTCCCAGCTCACGACTACGCGCCTTATCTACACGGTAGAACCGCTCAAACAATCGAGGTAAATGCTCTGGCGCTACGCCTACACCATGATCCCGAACTTGTATCGTAGTATAGTGTTCATCTTGTGCAATCAAGACTTCCACCGCCTGTCCCTTACTACTATATTTAACGGTATTGTCGATTAAATTCGTAATCGCTTGCGTATCAAAGACTGATGAACTTTTAATTCTACTGTCGACCCGCAATCAATATGTATCTGGACACCTTTATCGTTTGCTAAGGGCATACAATTTTCTCGGGCCTGTTGCAAAATCGGTCTCAACGTCGCTGACTGCATGATCTCCCCAGCAGACAGTTCACCATGCTCAATTCGCGAGAGGCTCAGTAAATCCCCAATCAACGAGTTAAGTTGAGATGCATTCTTTCCGATGATGTGTAAAAAGCGCTTCGCTTCAGGCTCACTGGGAGGAGGAGAATCCAATAAAGTTTCAATAAATCCTTTTATGGATGTTATAGGTGTTCGCAGTTCATGTGACACATTCGAGACAAATTCACTTCGCACTTTCTCCAGCTTTCGTACTTCAGTCACATCATGCAGCACAACAACGGCCCCAACCCGTTGCTCATCATGCCCTTTCAATACCGTTCCATGAACCATATACATTCTTGTTTGATCCCTATAGAATGTAATTTCCTCCGCTATAGGCACATCCGATTCAATCGTATTATGTATGAAGGCATTAAAGTCAGTATTCTGAATAAGTATTGTCACATTTTGCCCAATGGAAGTTTCTATTTCCACCCCAAACAACTCAGAAGCTGACTGATTTATACTGATAAGCTGCCCATTAATATCCACCGCTAAAACACCTTCAACCATACTCGACATAACGGCTTCTTGTTCACGTTTTTGATTCATCATCGTATCAATACGTTCACCTAATTCAATCGCCATTGAATTCATACTCGATGCAAGCGCATCAATCTCCAAAGAATGATTGATACTCAACTGGTGGTCCAACTCACCCCTTGAAAATTTTTCGGCTCCATGCCGAAGCTCTACCAAAGGGGAAGCGATTCGATGTGATACAAACCAACTAACTAGAGCTGCCAATATTGATACAACCACACCTCCATACGCCAGCTTGATTAAAAAAGCCCATAAAGTATCCTCAATGGCGGTAATGGGTAAGGCCACCCGCAGTATGGCAATTTGCTTGTCACCATCCTCTATTGGAACAGCAACATACATCATACGCTGCTCCATTGTGGTGCTGTATCGAATCGACTGCCCAGTAACACCTAAGCCCACGTCTTTGATCTCAGGTCGATCGGCATGGTTTTCCATCTCACTTGGCGATTCCTCAGAATCCGCAACAACTTTTCCAGAAGGCAATATAACCGTAATACGCGTTTGTGACTTGTCTCCTAACGAATCGCATACTTGTTGCAGTAACTCTTCATCTTGTGATTTTACATATACACCAATGTTTTCTTGGATGAGAACAGCCCGTGCCTGCAGATCAAGGCCAACTTGTTCATGGTAAAACCCCCATAAGGACGAAGCCGAAAAACTAACTACTGCCAGCAATGAAGACACAATCACTAACAGATAGACTGGAAAAAGATGCCAGATTAATGCGCGCTGAGCCATATAGTCTATACCTCAAATTGGTTCTTAAACCCAGAACCGTATAAATCGTTATCAATTCTGTAACTATATCACTAAATCATTAAGAAACCGTTAGCGCAATGTATATTCAGGAGAAAAAGAGGTGGGAAAAATTTCAATTTGTGCAAATTGTCCGCGATTCGAAAATCTACTTAAAATCATAGCTAAATATTTGAGCATTGTTTAATTCAAATCGAATACGTACTTCCGGTACTGGAGCCGCACTAATGGGCTTGCTATTCCAGGTTAGAGGCTGCGCAAACCCAGATGCATCAACTGGGTCACAATCATCAAGCGAAAACCCTTCTATGACTTTGTTGTTGTCGTTGCGGAGTTCCGCACGTATCATGCCCTCTTTCTTAGGGATAACAGCATTAATAAAAAGCCCTTCACCCTTGGGGAATAAAAATGGTCTTGTTAAAACAAATCCAGGCTCTTCGCTTGAAGAACGCAAACCGATAAATCGATCGCGTTCAGCTGTCGCCAAACCAATTGATGCTCGATTGTTTTTATCATTATGATCCTTAGCAGTGCCGCCGTAATAAAATCGCATTTGGTCACCTACGACTACCGGCGATTCCGAAATAAGCACCATACCATGATCCCAAGTACCTTCTGGGCCACGATCAAGAAGAGGCTGATGTGTAGCCACTTGATTCCAATGCTCCCCATCAGCACTCCATGTTGCTTCGGGATGCATAAAACCAGTGCTACGATCATAGACTTTTAGTACCCCAAAAAATAGATCGCCACGTCGAAACACTGACATACCATAGAACTCAGGCTTTTCCGTTTCTGTCGGAATCAGTATAGTACGATCATGTGTCCATTTCTTTAGATCCCTGCTTTGTTGCATAGACACACGGCGCTTATGATCTCCTGCATAAGCACGTGGTCGACAAAACAGAAACCAATTATTCCGCACTTCATCGTAGACAAAGTTATTATGAGTATCACTATGGTACGAAATGGCGGGTGTATCGTGCAGGAAAGTAAAAGTCTTTCCATCATCCGAATACGTTACAAACACACCACCCTTTTGATTGTGAATCGCTAGAAATTTTCCGGGGTATAGATCGGGGCGAGGATTGAGGCAAACATCCATGTTTTGTGTTTTGTCTGTGCCGCAATGAATGTAGTTATTGAGTGGATCGACCTTATGCTTAAATACATTGAGCGCAGGTTTTTCCCATTTGATACCGTCTTTTGATTCTGCGTAACACATGTTATATGAAAATGGAAGTTTGTTGTAATACTTATGGCTATCCCAAACGCAATACCACATTTTATACAGCGAATCTTCAGGATCAAACAATACCGATCCACCCATCAATGGACCTGTACCTTCCCATTCATATTCTTTTACCACTAATGGATTACTTGTATGTTTTTGAAGCTTTACAGTGAACCGTTCAACAAGCCAACGGTCTTCGACAACACGCGTGTCACATAAGAAAAACGGTCCCTTTGCTGCACCAACTCGATATGTAGTATCAGCTAGCCCCAATGCGGGATTCATACAATGCAAAATTAATATTGCCGCTGATAAAAACTTCATGTGCACAGGAGTCCTTTTTTAATCGTATTAATTTATCAATAAAAAATTGTATTCTTGAACTAGATGATTAAGCGATTATATCCTCAATAGCCTTGCCATGATCGATATTGAGTCGTTTGCGCCCTGGGATTTCTAACTTTCGAGAATCCAGACCGAGCTGCTTAAGAATTGTGGCATGAATATCGGTAACATAGTGTCGGTTTTCGACCGCATGAAAACCGATTTCATCGGTTGCCCCATGAACCACCCCTCGCTTCAATCCACCGCCTGCCATCCAGACACTAAATCCGAAAATATGGTGGTCGCGCCCATCGGCTCCTTGCGAACCTGGAGTTCTCCCAAATTCAGTTGCGAACACAACAAGTGTCTCGTCAAGCATACCGCGCTGTTCAAGATCTTGCAATAACCCTGCAACAGGCTGATCGACCGCCAATGAATTTTTGGTGTGGTTATCTTTTAACTTCCCATGAGCATCCCAAGCACCTGAAGCCGTTTCACCACCGTGCTGAATCTGAATAAAGCGTACTCCACGCTCAACCAAGCGCCGGGCCGCAAGCAATTGTCTACCAAATGTCTGACAGGGCTTTTTATCTAAGCCATACAATGCATGTGTAGCAGCAGATTCCTTCGAAAAATCCATTACATCCGGGACTGATTGCTGCATACGAAATGCGAGTTCGTATGATTTAATTCGGGCCATTAATGCAGGATCATCAGGGTATTGTTCACCTCGGTGCTCATTGAGTTGGTGAATGAGATCCATGCCAATCGATTGCGCTTCATGCAAAAAGGGCCGCTCTGCTTTACCAAAATTTAACGGATTTTCAGGATCGGTTCGAAGTGGAACAGCGTCATACGCGGGGCCAAGGTAATGACCATCACGCCGATTGCTTTGCGGGCGGCTACCTATAGAAACAAATTGAGGTAGGTTTTCATTCAGTGTTCCCAGGCCGTAATTCACCCACGCACCCAGAGTCGGGAAAGCTCCATCATTCATGTGTCGCCCTGAGTGGAATTGAGCTTGAGCACCATGATTACTGTCTGTAGTCCACATGGATCGCACTACCGCTAGTTTATCTACTTGCTGGCCTATATGGGGAAACCAATCACTGACCTCAATACCGCTTTGACCATATTGCTTAAATCCAACTTGTAATGGATACAGTTCATTACGTTGTAATCCATTGGCATCAGGAACTCGTAAACGTTCAATGGCCAAGCGCTTGGGATCTTGTGCATCTTTAAAAGGAGATTCTGCAATCGTCATCCCTGCATACTTACTAAGCATGGGTTTAGGATCGAAACTCTCCATATGACTTACGCCACCATTCATAAACAACCAAATAACATTCTTTGCCTTGGGTGTAGCGTGGGGTAGCCCCACGGGTGGTTTCCATTCAGTTTCTTCTGCTTGACTCTCACGGGCCAACATGGCATTCATCGCAATTCCCGTCAAACCTGCACCCATATTGAATAAGCATTGACGTCGCGTAATGTCTTTAGAATTTTCGAATGACATCGATTACCCTTTTCTTTCTACGTTATCGAAGCGTTACAAAATCATTGTGATTGAGCAAGGCCCACACAAACTGTGCGCGCACACTTTCCTCTGTATTTTCAGGTACTGCTCGCCAAGCCGCTAGCGCTTCTTGACTGGTTTTAATTTCAAAGGAATCGGGGGTATTGCATAGCACTAACCTAAAGGCTCTTTCGATGAATTCAAGGTCGTTTTCCGTAGTATTGCTGAGTTGATCCGCAATTTTTGCCGAAGCATCAAGAACCAATCCACTGTTGGATAGTGCTAGGGCTTGTTGCGGCACGATACTTTGTGCACGCCGATAACATTCTTCAACTACAGCCTCGTCAAATACCGTTAAAAATGAATTGCGCTGAAGTCCAGAGTGGTTAAAATAAAGACTACGCCGTGTGGATTGCTCTTGCTTATCCATTGGAACTGATGGGCCACCCATACTGGAATCGAGTGTTCCTGCCAGTGTAAGGATTGCATCGCGTACCACCTGCGATTCTATGCGATTGGGCTCACGTCGCCACCAATGCTGATTATCTATATCAACCGCTTGGTTTTTTTCCAAGCCTGCAACAGACGAGCTCATACGATAGGTACGAGAAGTGACTATCAAGCGATGCAGGTGTTTCATGCTCCAGCCATTTTCCATAAATTAAGCTGCCAACCAATCCAATAATTCTGGATGAGTTGGTTGTTTTCCGTTTTTACCGAAATCATATTCACTCTCTACCAATGGCTTCCCAAAATGCCGCCCCCAAATATGATTTACGGCAACCCGTGCCGTTAATGGATTTTTCGGATCGCTAATCCAGTCTGCCAACACTGTTCTGCGTCCTGTACTTTGCTGCTGAAATTCAATTTCGGGATCATCTTTACGTGAATCGAAGAAGCGAGTGGGTACCCATTGCGCTCCTTTAAAGGGGGTAAAGCTTTCATCTTCAGCAATGGGGGCCAATACTGCCTTATAGGCTTCTTGAACAAGGGTTTGTGCTGTTTGATATTTTTTATTGAGTTCTTTTAGTTTTTTCTCATTGGCTGTTTCGCCCTCTTTAGGCTTGGCATTGCTCAAGGCAATCTCTGCAAGCCCTAAATCTTGCTTGGCGATTGATAGCTTAAGCAAACGTTCGGCGCGAATCGCTGATTCGATAAGATCTTTATGAATAGAGTCGTCGGCTGCTCCCCAAGATGCTCGCGTAGCTTCAGCTCGCTTTTCAACTGCAGGCAATGTTGCCCGCGCACGATTTAAATTTAAATCTGCAGCAATGAGTTTATGGAGCAAATCATCCTTTGTGTTGCTATGTGAAGCTATTTGAAGTTCCTGAAATACCACTTCCGCTTTTTGTAAGGCTTCCTGTGCTTCTTTAATATAGGCTTCCAACACCCAAGCATTGCGCACAGGTTGCCATGCTTCGGCAGGTAGATCTATGGGCTTAACAATAAATTCTTTAAACGCAAGTACATCCGGCGCTTTAGGTTTCATAACTGTTGATGTATCTGGACTGGATTCTCTACCACGCTTATACAGATACGTTGGCTTATCCAGTAGCCCATCAAAAACTCGAGGAAGGCTATTCATTTCTAGGTTGGCTTCACCGGGTACTATATCGACTCGTACGTGATAAGGCTCAAAAAATGCACGCATGTGAAAATAATCAGCCTGATCAATTGGATCGTACTTATGCTCATGGCACTTAGCGCAATTCATTGTCAGTCCGAGAAACCCCTTACTGACATGCTCAACCGTGGTATCCATCCACTCATCGCGATTAAAGAGTACATAGTTACGCGCTAAAAAACAGGTGGCACGTAATTTGTCCGGCTCTGTAGGGTGGGACTCATCAGCTGCCAGCATTAGCCGAATCATTTCATCATACGGTGTATCCGCATTCAACGATTCAATAATCCAGTCACGCCAATGCCAAATATGCTTTTGACTATTCCGGTGCTGCTCCCCCAATCCCCAAGCATCACTGTAACGCCATATATCCATCCAATGCCGACCCCATCACTCACCGTATCGTGGGTCACCCATCAATTGTTCAACCACACCTTCATACCACTGAGGTGATGGATTATTTAAACATTGTTCAATTTCTGCTGCGTTGGGGGGTATTCCAATAAGATCGATATACAAGCGTCTTAACAAAATAAGGCGTGGCGCTTCAGAAGCAGGACTAAGTTTTGCATGAGTATACTGATCTTCGATAAACAAATCGATTGGGTTCTTAGTATCTGTAGCGTGTTCAGCATTTGGAACAAGTGGACGAACGACAGGCTGAAATGCCCAATGGGTTTCCGACTTAGATTCTGCCGTTGCCTTTAAGGATAATCCCATAGTTAGAAAGCAACAACACGCTATGACAAGATTCATTGAACTCTTCACTTATCTCTCCGTTGAGTACTCACTACAACACATGAAATTAAGTATACAGCAAATAAAGGCATTAGGAAACCCCACACCCTGACTTTTAATCCCCTAAAAGGGTTGTATGACACAGGACTAACAATTGATTATTGCTCTTGAGATATCACTTCGTCTACATTGATTTCGGGACGTTCCCAAAAACCTGTTGCGTGATATAAATCCGAGAAAAAAGAGGCTTCGTGTTTTTTGCGAAAAGCCACCAGTTCTTGTAGGGCCGCTTTGCCTTCTTCCATTGCATGATGTATATAATTGGCATAGCGACGACCGACATCACTGTATAGTTCAGTGAAAGCCAAAGTATTGTCTTTGGCATAATTCTCCCAGTAAGCAAAGTATTGATCCATGACTTGCGAAGCCGGGCCAAATGCGGACAGGTACTCCTGACGAATGGTATCCAGTTCCAACTCAGGCTTACTCATTAGGCGCATGTGCATGTATAAACGCGGCCCCTGGGCAGCCCACTGTCCAGTCAAAGAGTCGAAATCGACTCCTTCCATACCACGCTCATAAGCGAATTTAAAAAACTCCCCTTCTTGCTTGGTCTCAAAGTGGGGCATGACATATCCATCATGCAAATAATTGGGTCGATAGCCCATGCGTATGCCTGTTTCACGCCAACCGACCCATTGTTCCTTAACCCATTCCAGCGCTACATCGGGCATGGGAAAATAGCGTAGATGCGGATCCTGCCACTGCACAAAACTTCCATATACACTCTTATCAAGCTTGACATCTGTCACGGGCGCAGAAAATTCGTTTTCGTAAATAAACGATATGGACATCTGCACATTTGGATTTCGTTTACGTGCCTTTTCTTGGATTACTTTCCAGAATCGAATATATCGATCCGATGTGGCACCGCCGAATAGCCCTTTTGATCTCGGATCAGCACCATATAAATAAGAAGCAAACCACGGCGGGGATTCCGGCTGTGGTCCGTCCCATGCACGACATTTTTCACATATACATCGACCAGGCCGATCTACTGGGCCTAGAATTAACGTGCTCTTTCCGTCCCACTGTGAAATGATAAAGTCTTGCATTTCCTCGTTGGTGATACACATGGGCACATTATTGTATTCAGGATCTGGGTGCCCCCTCGTGCCATCCTCTCGTAATGCAAACCATTCTGGATGCTCTTTCCCATAACGTTTCCACCAACCGTACACATGGTGCCCCGTGTGTGGCCTCGCATCAATTCCCCCCAGCCGGTGCCTGCGCAACAAAACTTCCAAAGCGTTTGCATAGGCCACAGCCCCTTCAGGGCTAAAACCCAATCGAGCATCTTCTTCACCGGTAGAACCGCCGTTGATGATACTCCCAATTCGATAGAAATGAAACTGGCGAAAAGCTAAGTCTGGTGCTTCCATTTCATTAACGGACCAAAGCTGCACAGATTCCGTCGCAGGCACATACGTCCCCAATTCTCCGGGCCAAAGCCACAGAACACCCAGATAGCGTTCTATAAATTCGTATACACCTAACAGTGTTCCTGCATTCGGATTGCGCCAATTGAGTGGATCTCCATCACCAGCCTCCCCTGCAATGAAAAGATCATTGCCCACCGAGCGCATGATGTACGCTTCTCGTGGTAAGCGCTCCGTATTGATGCCGTAGCTACGTCCAGTTTGGGTATCGCCAATATAGATTTTTGTATGAATGCTTTCTGGAACTTGCGACTCCATTACTATGGGGATTGTCACACTGGTGGCTTTTTTCACATGAGCATTTAGCTCCTGTGCAGCATATTCAGTTGTTTTAGTTGGTTCATCCGCGATGACAATTACAGCAGTTGCTTGCCCATCGAGCACAAGACTCACCTGTGCTACACTTGGAAATGCCATAATATACAAAGAGAAAAATACTGCGCTACAAACCTTGATATAAGAATGATGCATAAAGCCCATCTCCTCATAAATACATATAAGACACACTGAAAGCTGTACACTTAATGCATAGTACGCTCCATCCCCTACAGAATCAATTCTTGTGTAGAAAAGGGAGTATATAATTTTCTATACTCAAACTTTAGCCAATATAATTTACCCTATGGGACAAATTAGCCCTTTATAAGGAATCTCTATGCGAACGTACACTCTTCTCTCCATCATGAGCTTGATCATTACTTGTGTGTTTACTCAATGGACTTATGCAGTGAGTGCCCCTGTCCCTGAAACTGTTGATCCACAGAAAATCCAAGATGCAAAGCCGCGCAATGTCGTTTTCATTCTCTCGGACGATCATCGCTATGATGCTATGAGTTTTATGGGGCACCAGTTTGCGGAAACGCCCCATATGGATGCGATGGCAGCGAATGGTGTACACCTAAAAAACGCGATGGTAACCACGTCCCTTTGCTCTCCGAGTCGCGCTTCGATTCTTACGGGACTGTATACCTCGCGCCATCGCGTGATTGACAATAACCGTCTGGTGCCTGAAGGCACATTATTTTTTCCGCAATATCTCCAACAATCGGGATACTCTACTGGTTATGTCGGTAAGTGGCACATGGGCGGTCATAATGATGATCCGCGTCCGGGCTTCGATTACTGGGTAAGCTTTAAAGGCCAAGGACATTACCTTCCTCCCAATCCAAAGTACACGCTAAACGTCAACGGCGAACGGGTTAAGCAAGACGGATATATCACCCCGCTACTTACCCGATATGCTATAGATTTCCTTGAACAACAAAAGGATAGTCAAAAGCCCTTTTTCCTTTACCTTTCTCACAAGGCTGTTCACGCAAACTTTACCCCTGAAGAGCAATACAAGGATAAATTTGCGGACAAACCTTTTAATCGTCCGGCAAGCGAAACACGAGTCGATGACAACTCCATCAATCGCCCTCGTTGGCTCCTTGACCAACGTAATAGTTGGCACGGTGTAGACTTTCCCTACCATAGCGCATTGAATATTGAAGACTACTATAAGCGCTATTGTGAAGCTCTTTGCTCAGTCGATGACAGCGTAGGCGCTGTGATGGATCAATTGAAGAAAATGGGCATACACGACGAAACCTTGGTCATTTATATGGGCGACAACGGCTTCATGTTCGGTGAACATGGTCTCATTGATAAACGTGTAGCCTACGAAACGTCTATCCGCGTTCCCATGCTTATGCAATGCCCCGATCTCTTTAAAGGAGATACGGTCGTTGATGAAGTTGTGGCAAATATTGATATCGCCCCAACGGTCATGGAAGCCATGGGACTGCAAAAACCTGCCCATATGGATGGTAGTAGCTTCATTGAACTGGCGCAAGGAAAAGATGTTCCTTGGCGAGACTACTTCTTGTATGTTTACTATTGGGAAAAGAATTTTCCACAGTCGCCTACTGTGTTCTCCCTTCGCGGCGATCGCTATAAGTACACCACATATTATGGACTGTGGGATACTGACGAACTATTTGATATACAAGCAGATCCTATGGAGCAAAATAATTTAATTCACAACCCCGAGTTCAGAAAAATTAAAAAGGACATGGAGGACCGCTTGTACAGCATGCTGGAAGAGACGGGCGGAATGGAAATCCCTTTGAATCAACCTAGAGGTAGCTCCCAAAACAAACGACTGCAATCCAGGAGTGGTGATACAGCAGCCCCATTCCCAGGAGCGATGGTACTGGACAAAGCGATCAACAGGAATGCCAAGTAATTATTTGTTCATGCCAAGAAAATTTATACGATCGGTATTGCTGTGAGTGATCACATTATAATAGAGGACCAACTTTCCATTATTAAAATAAAACGCAAGTAACTAGCAAAGAAATCGCATGAAGATTCCACAGATTATCGGTTTGCTCAGTATGTTTGTTGTGGGGGTAGCTTCAGCTCAGTCACTGATTGGAATCCCTTTAAAACCTGATCCGCCTATCGCGATTGATGGCGACCTTGGTGATTGGTCAGGCGTACCTAATGCAATGACTATAAACCAAAAAGCACAAGCCGTTTTCGGTGAAGGCAATTGGACATCCCCGACTGATATGAGTGGAGTAATTCGGCTGGCTTGGCGTGAAGAGCATTTATTTATAGCAGCTGAAGTCCAGGACGATGTCCTGGCACAATCACAACGAAGTACGGGCATTTGGCAAGGTGATCACATCGAGTTGTATCTAGACGTTTTACCGACTCAAGATACTGACCGTAGGCACTTCGGCCTTGGACAATTTCACATTTCTCTAAGCCCCGGAAACTTCAAGAATACAGGCGATACATTAATCGACACCCCGCCGGAATCGTATTGCTACGTACCAGAGGGCAAAGATATCAACGATATTCTTGTAGCTTCCAAACAAGTAGACGGTGGCTGGGTTTTAGAAGCTGCTATTCCTTGGATGGAGCTTGGGGTAAAACCCCGGCAGTCTATGCCCATACATATTGAAGTTGGATTATCCGATACCGATTCGACGGAACCGCGTCAGGAAACTCTACTCACAATACAAACTAAAGAATGGGAGCATAGTCGGGATCGCTTAGTGCCAATGGTTCTCTCAGCCAGTGATGGGGTCGCAATAAAACAAGCAGATACGTTCTCCTTTCTTGATGACCTTGCTATCGAGCAAGGCAAGACAAAAACTCTTGGCTTTACCGTACCGGCGCTTCCTGAAGGCGAACAAGCTGTCTTGCGCATCATGGGACGCCTACATACTAATAAGGTTGCGGGGTTTACACAGTCTTTACGCATTCTTCTAAACGGGCAGGGATTAAACGGAAAACGCCTACTTAACAAATCGCTGCGAGAAACCTCACGTAGTGGGCAAAGTTATACGATGTACGCCGATGAGCGAATGGCAACGTATTACAGCCCAAGCTTTGAGGCCCCTAATGACCATGCCCATTATGGGTTGCAAAATGGGGTGATACCATGTTTGTTTGAACTGGACATTAGCGATATTGTTAAGGAAGGTCATAACGAAATTACCATTGAGCACAGCTCAGACACTCGCATCAAAAATGTACTGCATGTTGGGCAAGGAGAAATTCTATTTAGACTTCCGCCTCCACCTGAAGCGGTCAAAGCAGGTCCACCTACAGGCGTACTCGCTGAGATCATGCCTCGCGCAAAAACAGAAACTGAATATAACGTCAAGACCTTGCCTGGCTCGAAACTTGCCGTTTCCTTCAGCGATCATCAAGTAATACTTGAAAGTCGTTTCTCAACCCCTAAACCCGGTTGGGTTCATGGCAGCAATCCATACTTTAAACATCAACGACGCTTGGAGAATACTCCCGAAGGCATTATTGTTTATGACACCTTTACTAACTTGACCGATGAAAATTTAGGCATTATGCATCGTCATGAAGCGAAGATGGCTGAAGCATTAAATACACTTTGGATTGCAGGCTTAAAACAACCCGGCAAGTCAGGGCGCACCAACACCCCTGCCAATTGCACATCATTGGGTCTTGCAGAGACCTTCGGGATTGGACTCATCGCACGTGACGATGTATTTCGTGTTCACAGTACCAATTATGGTCTGGATGGCATGATAGGTGTTGCTGATAATAATTTAGTGTTACCACCAAATACTACGTATACCGCTGAGTGGATCATCGTCCCTGTAGAAAATCCTGATTACTTTCACTTCATAAATATTGCACGTCGATTTATGGGTGCCAATTTTGAAATCGATGGTGGCTTTGCTTTCCTGCGCCAAGGACCGCTCACTGACAAATGGAGCGATGACCAACTGAGCGCATTTTTGATTAACAAGGATGCAAAATATGTGTGTTCAGGCATCACGTATCCACGCTACATCAGTGGTCGTTACAATCATGGAACAGCCTTCCAGAAAGTATCGCACGATGCCTATCGTGAATCATTCAAGCGTTGGCGTGGATTATATCCAATTGGTAATTATCAGATATATTTTCACTGCTTTCTTGATGTGACCGAAGAGGGCGTCAATGACTTTTCCGATTCTCGCACTCTACGCCCCGACGGTACTCAAGCCACTTATGGAAAAGATCATCAACGTATTTATTTTCCCACGGAAAACAATAGTTTTGGGCCCGCAATCGCTAAAAGTATCGACATGATCCTCGATGATATCGGAGCCGATGGCGTGTATTGGGATGAGCATCAATATAGTCGCTATACCTACCATTATGGAGAACCTTGGGATAACATTACCGGAGACATTCACCCAACGACAATGAAGGTGAATGGGTTAAAATCCTCCATTACACTCTTAACCGAAGATTGGCGAGTAAAGATAGCCAAAAATATTCAGGCGCGGGGTTCACTCATTGGTAATGGGGCACCCTATACCCAAGCAATGGTTGAACTAAAATTTCCTTGCTTTGTGGAGACTGGTAGTATCAGTCATTGTCGTAAAAGTCATCTATATTCGCCAATTGCTTTAGGCGACCACCTCACAGAACGCAGTGAAGAAGATGCCTACCAAACAATGCTGGATGCACTCGATTTTGGTTGCGTATATCATTGGTATAACGATATGCTGGTACAGCCCACACATAAAACAATCACCTCTTACATGTTTCCCATCACACCAATTGAAATCCACCAGGGTTACATCATCGGAGAAGAGCGTATAATCACCAAAAAAAGTGGTCTGTATGGATGGGGCGATGACTCCACACATGAAGTACATGTATACAATGATCGAGGGGTAAAAGTAGAAAACTTTAATTCTCCACAGATACAACGCGCGGGTAAAACCTTTACTGAACTCCGTATCGCTGAAGATTGGTCCGCTGCAATTATCAGGAAATAGTGAAGAATTAACACACTTGTGATTGTAAATTCTCACCGCCCATGATATGGTCATAAAATAATTTACCAACGTATGATAAGGAAATCATTTGATGAGCCACAAACCTTCCCCAGAAATAAGCCGACGACTCTTTCTTGCCGCTGCATCCAGCGCTGCACTATGGCCTTTTGCCAACATGAATCAAGTTAACGCGGCAGATCGGAAAGTACTCACTGCTGATTACCCTTTTAAGCTTGGAGTCGCCTCTGGCGATCCCGCTCCAGATGGTGTTGTATTGTGGACACGCCTGGCCCCTGATCCTGTCAATGGCGGTGGCATGCCTCTTGAAGATGTATTGGTACATTGGCAGGTGGCTAAAGACGAGAAAATGACTAAAGTAGTGAGTAAGGGAACGGCAACAGCCTCAAAAGACTGGGCGCATTCAGTTCACGTCGAAGTGCATGGACTCAAACCTGATCGTCAATATTGGTACCAATTCAAAGCAGGGAATGAAATAAGTCCCATTGGCAGGACACGTACCGCGCCTGCTCCTGATGCGATGATGAATTCGTTTCGCTTTGCCTTTGCTTCTTGTCAACATTATGAATATGGGTATTTTAATGCCTTAGGGCATATGGCCAATGAAGATCTACACGCAGTTATTCACTTAGGCGATTATATATATGAATACGGCCCCTCTAAAAATCGAGTCCGTCAGCATGTAGGTAATGAGATCGTATCGTTGGATGATTATCGAAATCGGTATGCCTTGTACAAGGCCGATGCTCAATTGCAGGCAGCACACGCGGCGTTCCCCTGGATCGTAACGTGGGACGACCATGAATTTGATAATAACTATGCCAACGACGTCTCCGAAGAAAACAACATAGACACGCAAAAGTTTTTAGCCCGTCGTGCTGCAGCATATAAGGCCTATTATGAGCACATGCCCTTACGCAGAACGGCATTGCCCTACGGCCCTTTTATGCAACTACATCGCAATGTACGTTACGGCAGACTTGCGGAGTTTTCCGTTTTGGATACTCGACAGTACCGCACCGATCAACCATGCGGCGATCACAATAAACCTATGTGCGATGGAGTCTTTGATCCGAATGCAACACTTCTTGGTGGTGTTCAAGAGAAATGGTTATGCGATGGGTTACGCACATCGCCTGCGCGTTGGAATATTCTTGCTCAGCAAGTAATGATGGCTCGAGTAGATCGTGTACCCGGCGATGCAGTCGCATATAGCATGGATCAATGGGCCGGATACGAAGCCGGGCGCAAACGCCTATTGAACTATATGAACGATCATCAAGTATCGAATCCTGTTGTCCTTACGGGTGATATCCATACCAATTGGGTCAACGACTTAAATATAAATTTTGATGACGAAAATGCTATTCCTGTCGCAACCGAATTTGTTGGAACCTCCATAACCAGTGGTGGAGATGGTGCCGAGAAGCGCAAAGACACCGATGGTGTGCTCGCCGACAACCCATTTGTAAAATTTTATAACGCTGAGCGCGGGTATGTTCGTTGCGAAGTAAGTCCGAAAGAATGGCGTAGCGATTATCGTGTCGTGCCGACCGTGTCCAAACCCCAGTCTCCCGTACTCACACGAGCTTCATTTGTAGTCGAAAACGGCATTGCAGGAGCCGAGCGCATATAGCATATAATGATCAATTTATATCAAATTAACTTGTATGAAGTTTACCTTAGGACCTTCACAGACAGGGCAACGCCAAGATTCAGGAAGCAAATCGAATTCCGTATATGGTTTGATAGCTGCTTTGGGATCGCCATACTCTGGGGCGTATTGAGTATAGCAATCAAGACATGAATATGAATTATTCGAATGCTCATATATTATCCTTGGGGACTCACTGTCGGGCAAATCAACTATTCCATCATGATGATAGGCTTTTATGGTTCGAATGAGAGCCGAGGATAATTGTTTAAAGCTCAAATTGGTTATTGTGGTCATTGGACCGTCTGGATTGAATTCTATGTCATCGCAAGCTCGTAGGCTGAAGCGTGAAGGCATGAGACGGACAAAGGCATTCGAGCGGTTATTACTGCTTATACTTATGGTTGCTTCGCCATCTCGATAATCTCTATCGATGGCAATGGTTAAGCCAGTAACGGGGACGGTAAGTCTATCTAAAGACTGTACTATGCGTTTACTCATCGTGTTTGAAGAATGCCGTATGTAAGGCGAAAATCCCTCCGTAACTAGTGAAACACCATATCGCCCCAATAATTTACGCCATGGCTTTGTTTCGGATTCGTTGACTGTAGGAATGAATATCGTCCCCGCAGGAGTGACAGCCAATTTAGTAATGCTTTGTTTTCTCGCCAGCACACAAATTTCTTGGATAAACGCGGGAGTATATTCGCCATAGGGACAATGAACACCCAAACAAAAGGTTCCCGAAGTGGTAGACGGTCGGAAACCAAGAAAATCTAAGGACTCATCAACCGAATGAGATAAAGAATTATCTATAGGTATAATTTCATCTTTGAATTGGAGACGAAGACTTGCATGAATTGTTGATAGCTCGGCCCCTTCGACATTATCTAGGCACAATTCAAGAAAGCGTACAATCTCCGAAATTCTTTCTGAGGGTACTGCCTCACGAGAAAAATACAGCCCCTCCTTATTGTTTTGAAGGACTAGTTCCCAGTACCCGCGAATTTCAGTTGCTATAAAAATCACATCACCTGCATAAATGGGCATAATGGTTTGTGTGGGATCAGAAAGCGCAACACGAATGCTCGGGGGCACACTAAATGTATCAAGGATTTCTTGATAGGCACTATCATCCAACCATGGAATTCGTTTCGATAAATGACATATAGGGCTGGTTGATGTGATCGTGAACCGTTCAATTTTTTTGGTAAGTTTTTCAACTTCAACTAAATTATTTAATCCTGGAAAATGCTTGAGACTTCCGGCATTAATTTCTGGCACTACAATGTCTTGGCGTGATTCAATGCGTAGAACTTCAGTTCCGTTGCTCATGGCGCACTCAGCGACCATTCGAAGATCAGGTACAGGAATAATCCCGCCCCGTGAACGATATCGAAGTTGAGATTGAAGACGCTTCATGATAGACAAGCCTCAGCAGCTTCAGCAAAGTGTTCATTGAGTAACCGGGAAAGGGCAGGACGGCAACTCCCGCAACCTGTTCCTGCTTGAGTAGCGCTACAAATACTCTCAAGGGAGCATGCACCCTCCGAAATACAGTCTTTAACATCTCCCTCACCAATATTCATACAGGAACATACAACATGTCCTTTGGGTACCGATTGAACCTTGCCCAATCCGGTTACCAAGTTCATACGTTCCTGATCCAACTCAAGTTCTTCTTCTATCCATTGTTTAAATTGAGGCAACTCGACACTTGTACCCAAAAGGATTGCTCCTTTTAACCGCCCTTGATGGATAAAACATTTTTTATAATAACCAATGCTTTCATCTAAAGCTATGGCTTCTTCCCAATCGGGCGATTGCTTTGTGACTGTGCCGACTGACGAAACCTGAAGCCCACGCACTTTTAGCACATTAAATGATACGGTGACCGTGTAGTGATCGCATTGCTTCCCAGCTAAGTGCACGGCTGCAATACGCGCTTGTTCCTGAGCCGCTAACGTTGTTCCGTACACTATATTCTCATGTTCAGCCACTTCACCGATGGCATATATGGATGGGTCATTCGTCTGCATGGAATCGTTCACCAAGGTTGCTCGGCGAATCGCAAGTCCAGCATCTTGCGCCAAGTGTAAATTGGCCTCAACCCCTACTGCGGCGATAAGTATGTCACATGGAAGATAGGTTCCCGATAACGTCCGAACTCCAGTTATAGAGGTATCCCCCATGGTTTTTACTATTCCATCCTGCATAAAGCAGGTAATTCCTCGTGCCTCCAATGAGCGTTTGACCATACGACTGCCTGTTGCATCAAGCATAGTGCGCAGCAAGGTTTCTGAGCGATGAATGATGGTGCACTCTAAGCCCATGGACTGTAAAGCATCAGCGATTTCAACACCTAACAAACCACCACCAAGCACAATCGCCTTACGCCCAGATTGCGCATGCAATTGAATTCGATCCGCATCCCCCCGATTACGCAGGGTAAAGACTCCTTTTAGATGAACAGGGAAATCAGCAGGTACTCGCGCACAGCTACCTGTAGCCAGCACCAACGTGTCATAACTATATTCCCTTTCATGCTCATCACGTAAAGTGCGATTCCCACGATTGATTTTTGTCACCCGAGAACCAGAATGAATAGAAATACCGGATTCTTGTGAAACTGAATCAGTGACAGATGCTATCTCAGACCAAGGGCGTTCTTTAGAAATGTATTCTGGCAATAAAATTCGATTGTAAAATAGGTCATTTTCCTCACCAAAAATTTCTAGCGTATCCGTTTTATTCAATTCGCGATACCGTTGAACAAACTCAAGCCCTGCCGCCCCTGTACCAACAACAGCGATTGTGCGTTTAGGCAATTCAATGCGAGAAACTGCTACTGTGGAAAATTTAAAATCCGGCTCTTTGGAAAGCGGGTCGATACGCGAAGAAGTGAGATTGTTGGCGCGTGCCGATGCGCCCTCCAATGTGCGTCCCCAGTGCATAGGGACGAAAATCACCCCGCGTTTAATAGTATCTGTTAAATGAGCGGATAAGCGCGCTTCACCATATTCATTTGAAATGCAGACCGAATCTTCATGGGAGACTCCCAAGGGAAGTGCATCTTCAGGATGAATTTCCACAAAGGGCTTGGGCAAGTGTTTATTCAATCGACTCACCTGCCCTGTTTTGGTCATTGTGTGCCATTGGTCACGAATACGTCCAGTGGTCAGAACAAACGGCTTGTCTTCACTGATTTTGGAAACCGTGTGTGTAGAGTCCACAGCAAAAACTTTCGATTTTCCCGAGGCGGTGGGGAATTCACCATCTTCAAACAAACGCTTGGTACCACTGTGTGTTTCGCTTGGGCATGGCCATTGCAGTGTTCCATTCAACTGTAGACGGGTATGGCTCAATCCCGATTGGTCTATTCGCGTTCCTTGAGTTAATTTTACATGTTCATCATAAATGTCTGATTCAGATTCATAACGAAACGATTCGCCCCAGCCCATTTTCTCGGCGAAACGACAAAATATTTCGGTATCCGGCAAAGCCTCCCCAGGAGCATCCACCAATTTCGATAAATGACTGACTCTACGCTCCGAGTTGGTCATCGTCCCGGATTTCTCTAACCATCCTGCCGCAGGCAATACGACATCGGCATATTCAATGGTGTCAGCGTTGCCTGAAATATCCTGCACAACAACAAAGCGTGCCTCATTTAATCCACTTAATACTTGTTTCAAATGAGGCATACTCACCGCAGGGTTTGTACACACGATCCAAATGGCTTTCATTTCCCCCGACTCCAGAGCCGCGAACATTTCCGTAGCCGTTCGACCTGGCTCAGGGGCAATATCCCCACTGCCCCAGTAATTGGAAACAAAAGCCCGCTCATTTGGATCATTTAAATCCCGGTGCGCTGCGAGTAAATTACTGAGCCCACCCACTTCGCGGCCACCCATCGCATTGGGTTGCCCCGTTAAACTAAACGGCCCCGCACCGGGTTTACCGATTTGCCCCGTAATCAATGATAGATTTAGCAAGGCTAAGTTTTTATTCACACCCTCAGCACTTTGATTAAGCCCCATCGCCCACATGGATAAAAATCCATGAGCATTGCCTATGTAACTCGCAGCGAGACGAATA
This sequence comes from uncultured bacterium, assembly GCA_938082445.1. GTDB lineage: Bacteria > Hydrogenedentota > Hydrogenedentia > Hydrogenedentales > DTSJ01. Next base: position 187 of record CALLLL010000196.1, on the reverse strand, counting down.
TCTTTTTCCGCCACATCACAAATAAGTGCCGCGTCTTCGACAGACGTTTGCATAACATGAGCACGCAACACTTCAAAATCATCCACATGTTCACCAATAAAAGCATGATCAACACAATCCGTTTCAATCAAACATCGCGCAAGTGCATTGTAGAGTGTGATATCCGTTCCTGGAGTGAGTTGAAGAT
>CALLLL010000195.1 GCA_938082445.1 uncultured bacterium | reverse complement strand
AAGAAGTAGAAGTCAAAGTGCCGGTTTGAGATTTATCCAAAAGCTGAACAGAAACATCAACCCGATTCGGTAATCCATACTCAACACTACGGCTACTAAACATAGATCCAATAGCCGATTCCTCATCCACAGGTGTCCAATTGTAGTTGAGATACCACTCCTTTACCCCACTAGAGACTATGGTTTCAATCGGCGTATCAAATTCCATCAAGTATCGATCGAATCGGCCTGTTTCACTCAATTCAGCCGGCAACGATGAAAGCAAGGCAGCTTCCTCACGCACAAGCGATCGCTTATCCAGATAATAGCGAACCAGCATCAAGCGTGGATACTGGGCGTCTTCTGAAGGCATACCTTCAATGACCGTAATAAACTCAAGCGTATCGACTTCACCCAGAAAAAATGCACGAGTATCTACTGAATTCGCATCACTTGGAATTGCGCCTAAATCACGTTCCAATAAAGTAAAAATTAACCGTGCATCCGTATAGGTCGATTCATTTTCACTCCCCGTGCGCCATTGCAAAAGTACATTACTAAACATTGTATAAGCACCCGTTAATACAATCGCCATCAGCATAGTGGCAATCAGCATTTCGCTTAAGGTGAAACCAAATCGTTGCTTATTCATCCAGCAAACCCTCATCAATAGGCACTACGGGTTCAGGAATATGCAATTGACTCGGGGGCAACAATGTCTCGATTGTTTCTTCAAAGGGCATCTCCCCTCGATTCCACGTCACCGTTAACGCAACATGTAATAAAAAAGAAGATTCTGCGGGAAGTTCAGCCACAAGCATAGCCGGTTGCTCGGGATCATTACTTGTATTAATCACAGGCGCAGGAATCAATACCGGACGTATCACACAGTGAAAATCAAAGCGCTTACCATATTCATCAAAAGTCCCCTTGCGTTCGCCCTCAACGACTAAATGCTGAGTCTCAAGTTTAGCCAAGAAGTCTTCCATTAAAAACGCGACTTTTGTGAAGTCCTGGGCCTGTCCACGGGTTTGAATGGACTGACGAGTAGCGCCATGAATGGCTACAGCCACAATCCCCAGCACAAGAATGGCCACAGTAGTTTCAAGCAGCATGTATCCACGAGAACACGGCCTACGCATTAGGTCGATGCCTTAGACCACTTTATACGCGTACCGGTTGTAGATATAAGATACCGGGATTCTTGATCGGCCAAGGAAATGGACGAACGATCGCATAAGCCACTGGGATAAAATGCGATATAATATCGTTTGGATTTCTCGTCACGTTGTGCTTTCGCTTTTGTAAAGCGAAGCGAATCCGGTAAAGAGTCCTCTACAGAATCGATGGTGTCCTCTTTCTCACCAATTCGTTCTACCCAATATTGCCCACCCTTAGAAGCAAGATAAAGTCGATACTCATGGGCATCAGTCACGGCACGCGATTGTGCAAACTCCATGGTTTCCACCAAAGTACGCACCCCATCCTCTGAGCGCAAAGAAGAAAAAGTACCACTAAACACAGGACTCACCATAGCAGTCATCAGCGCCAATATCGTCATCACCAGCATCAGCTCAAGCAATGTGAATCCCGCATCTCTATAAAATGATAAAGTTTTCAAGCTACCCTACTCGACCGTTTCATTCCATTCAGCAATATCGTCTGCAGTCCCCTGTTGTCCATCTGCGCCCATCGATGATAAATCATAGGATTTGGGATTTTTCTTGCCCGGTATGACAAATATATATGGATTGCCCCAAGGATCATTGACAACCTTACGAACATAGTTCTTCTTGCCCCCGACCAGTGCCTTTAGAGATTTAGGGTTTTGATCGTTATTGTCGAGTGCATATAAATCAATGGCTGTTTGGTACATTTTAATATCCGCCATAGCCCGACGATTTTTGGCTTCAGTCGCATTACCAGTAAAGACCAAAACCACAGCGCCTGCCAACACGCCAATGATTACTGTCACCAGCATCAATTCAACCAGTGTAAATCCTTTTTTCCCAACTGTATGAGACACAATACTCTCCTTCGCTTATCGAATGTGCGAACTCAAGGTTAGCATTGGTAGCAACATCGCAATGACCAATACACCAACCACTATACCCATTATAACAATAATTAACGGTTCAAGTATGGAAGTAAATGCCCTTACGGTACGGTCTACTTCTACATCATAGGCATCAGCAATACGCTTCGTTACATCGCCCAACTGACCCGATTCCTCACCCACCGCAATCATATTGACCACCAACGGTGGAAAATACACCGAATCTTCTTTTAATCCTGAGCTGATACTTTCACCTTCACGTACCCGTGATTCCACTGCCAAGACTTCCTGGCGAATGTGAATGTTAGACAAAGTATTTGCTGTTATTTTAAGTGCAGTCAGCACAGGAACACCATTATCAAATAAAGTCCCCAGCGTACGCGCAAATTTCGCCATCTCGTAACGCAGTACTACCCCACCCAGTAAGGGAAGTGATAATAAAACACGATCTTTCCAAGCTTGCCCGGCGGCAGAAGCCAAATAAACACGTAAACTTAGCAAACAAAATAACAGCAAAAGAATCACAAGCCACCAAAACGACCCCATGAATCGTGTAACAGTCATAACCGCAGTTGTGATGGCAGGTAGTTTCGCTTCGAAGTCATCAAAGATCACCACAAACTTAGGAAATACAAATGACACCAAAATAAACACCGTCAAAGAACTGATACACAATAAGAAAGCTGGATACACCATTGCGGTAAATACTTTTCCCCGCAAGTCTTCTTCCTTTTCACCAAAACTTACTATACGCCACAATACCTCTTCCAACATACCCCCCGTTTCACCCGCTTTGACTAAGTTGGTATAAATGGGCGGAAAGGCCTTAGGGTGCCGCTCCAATGCTTCAGTAAAACTACACCCCTCCTGAACCGAAGAATGCAAATCACCAATAATCGCCTCCATGCGAGGGACATCACTTTGTTCTTTTAAGGTATTCAATGCACGCAATATGGGCATACCGGCTTGAATTAAATTGGCCAATTGGCGGAAAAATAGATTGCGATCTTTCAATCGAATACGCCCAGAACCCTTGGAGGATTGTGCAACGGGTGATACAGCACTTGCTTCACTCACTTCAATGGGAAATAACCCCTGCGCATTGAGCTGAGAGATCGCTGAACGTTGATTGTCCGCCTCAATTGTCCCTTGTACAACTTGGGCATCAGAATCTTTGGCGGTATACGAAAAAGTGGGCATGAAGTTATTCGAAATCCATATCCGTGTCAGCTGTTACGCGCAAAACTTCATCCAAAGTGGTATCGCCCGATGCTACCCGTAACCATCCTGCATCACGCAAAGTCCGCATACCCAACCCTTGAGCGCACTGTTTGATTGCAGTCGACGGTGCAGACTCAACAGTAAGCTCTTTAATTTCCTGAGTGAATGGCAGAATCTCAGCAATTGCCAAGCGACCTTTATACCCTGTCCGACGACAATGCTCACACCCTGTACCTTTACGGAATGAAGCCTGTTCAATCTCTTCGGCCGATAAACGTAAGGCCTGTAAAGCATCCGGAGTAGGCTCATAGACGGTGCCACATTGAGGGCACACTTTACGCACCAGTCGTTGGGCAATTGAGGCAATCATCGTTGATGCAATTAAGAAGGGCTCTACGCCCATATCAATCAAACGAGTCACAGTCCCGGCTGAATCATTGGTGTGTAAAGTACTGAAAACCAAGTGACCAGTTAAACTTGCCCGTATAGACATTTCAGCCGTTTCATAATCGCGAATCTCCCCCACCATCATTACATCCGGATCATGACGGAGCATCGAGCGCAACCCTTTAGTGAAATCAAAACCGATTTGTGGATGTACCTGCATTTGCGAGATACCCTTCAACTGATATTCAATCGGATCTTCAATAGTAATGATTTTGCGATCAATTTGATTCAATCGATTCAGCGCCGAGTATAATGTTGTCGACTTACCACTCCCCGTAGGTCCAGTAAGCAATACAATCCCGTGCGGCCGTTCGATATACTGATGAATCGATTCCAAATCTTCAGGCATAAAACCCAAATCGCCTAAACTTTTAAAC
>CALLLL010000194.1 GCA_938082445.1 uncultured bacterium | reverse complement strand
GGGTTTGGCAATGTGTATTGCTCCAGTGGATTCCGCGGTGCAGCCTTTCAAGCCATTAAATTGGGCGGAAAGGGTGATTTAACGGGATCATCGTCAATAGCCTGGGAATACAACCAGGATACACCGTATGTACCGTCTCCTTTGCTGTATGACGATAAAATATATTTCTTGTCTAATACGAATGCTGTGCTGACTTGTGTTGATGCTAAAACGGGAGAAGCGCTGTATGCGAAGGAAAGACTCCGGGGATTAAAAAAGATTTATGCTTCCCCTGTCGGTGCTGCGGGTAAGGTCTATCTTGCTGATCGTGCCGGGACTGTATTTGTGTTGAAGCATGGGGATGAGTTGGAAATTTTGGCCCAGAATTCATTGGACCCTAATGAAGCGTTTGATTCTTCACCGGTAGTGGTGGGGGATGAGTTGTATTTACGTGGTTCTAGTCACCTTTACTGTATTGCGAGCAACTAATGAAAAAATTTACCTTATGCATGACTCTGATCGTCGCTATGTACTCAACTCTTGGGTTTGCTCAAGCACCTGAGGATAATTGGCCTTCTTGGCGTGGACCGCTCGAGACGGGATTTGCACCGAAGGGGAACCCGCCTGTTACGTGGAGTGAGACTGAAAACGTAAAATGGAAAGTGGCCATTCCCGGTAGCGGTAGTTCTACACCGATTGTATGGGGCAATAAATTATTTTTACAAACAGCAAAACCCTCGGATGGTGAAGTGGATCCTTCCTTAAGCAAGTCAACTTCGAATGCGGCTGTGCATAAGAAAGTACCCTACACTTTTAGTGTACTCTGCATTGACCGTAGCACGGGGAAAAAACTTTGGGAAAAGGTTGTTCGTGAGGAAGTGCCGCATCAGGGGCATCATCCTACGGCGAATTATGCTTCTTATTCACCGGTTACGGATGGGAATTTACTGTGGGCCAGTTTTGGTTCTCGTGGGCTGCATTGCTTTGATTTAGATGGAAATTTAAAGTGGAGTAAAAAGCTCATTCAATTAGAGACTCGCTATAGCTTTGGTGAATCAAGTTCTCCGACTTTAGCAGGTGATGCTGTTGTGGTCTTGCTGGATCATGAAGGTGAATCCAAGATTGCGGCGTATAATAAAACTACTGGGGATTTATTGTGGGAGAAATCGCGCGATGAGGCTACTAGTTGGAGTACTCCTGTTGCGGTGCAAGTAGGGGATACTTTGCAGGTGATTACGTGTGCGACCAATTATATTCGTTCGTATAATGCGAAGAATGGCGATGTTGTTTGGCAGTGCAGCGGTTTGTCTGTGGGTGCTATTCCGTCTCCATTGGTTGGCTTTGGGAATGTGTATTGCTCCAGTTCGTTTAAAGGCGATGCCTTGATGGCTATTCGCTTGGATCAAACGGGGGATATATCGGACTCTGATGCGATTGTTTGGCAGAAGACCAAGCATACGCCTTATGTACCCACACCGTTATTGTATGGTGATTACCTGTATTTCGTGACGAATATGAAGGGTATGTTTAACTGTTTTGATGCAAAAACTGGAGAAATCCTGTATCAGAATGAGCGTATAGAAGGCTCGAAGATGGTGTATGCATCACCGATTGGTGTTGCGGGTAAGATATATATTGCTGATCGGGATGGACAGGTAACTGTACTTAAAGAAGGTACGACATTTGAGGTGCTTGCACAAAACCAATTGGATGAGGGCTTTGATGCTTCACCGGTTGTAGTGGGAAATGATTTGTATCTTCGTGGTACCCAACATTTGTACTGTATTGCTAATCAGTAGCCTACTTGTCTGACGTAGCGTCTTTTTCATCTTTCCATTTAAACTCGTTGACGAATAATTCGCCAACGCGTTCAAGGTCTCGTGGGTATCGATAATAATACCGTACAATGTATTCGCCGTATTCGAAAATATGTACATTCATAAACGCACCATCGCTGACCCGAAATAATGATTTTTTCCCGTTGTAAATCTTGCCGCCTTGTACTGTTGGGACATCAATGGTTGTGACAAATCGTGCTTCTTTATCGGTTTCAGTTTCATTAAAGAATTGCTTGAATTCCTCCAATTCTTCAGCAAGGGTATTTCCTTTAACGGGAAATACATTTATCCTTAGTTTAATCATTTCATCCGAACGAATATGAAAATAATCGGCATTAAATGACAATTCTTTTTGTTCCGTTTCCATTCGGGTAAATAAACTTTGATCAAACGGGAAGACGAGACCGGTTGGTTCATGAATCACGTCACTGGTATTGGTATCGGGAGTAGGCGGTTCAGTTGAACACCCTGATACCAGCACAGAGCACAGGGTGAGTGTTAACATTTTTAAAAAGTTGTTCAATTTCATTCGCCAATCATGTCCTTGATTTCATCAGCGGAGGGTACACGGCCGGAGACTTTGACGTCGCCATTGACCACAAGAGCTGGGGTGGACATTACATTGTATTCGGTGATCTCATCGATTTCACCGACTTTGGTTAAGGTATATTCGATGCCCATTTGGTGGGCTGTTTCTTCTACGAGATCGGCGAGCATACGGCAGGAAACACAGCCGGTGCCTAATACTTTCAAGTCTTTCATGTAATACAACTCCTGGTGGATTAAATGCTAGGTATGCATTTAATCATAAATTAAAAAACCATGCAAATTATGGTGTCGCTTCGTCAAGCTTTTTGCCTTCTAATTGGTCCACAATTACTGCCCCAGCAGCATCGCCCAAGACATTGGTTGACGTACGGAACATGTCGAGCAGGTGATCGACAGCATAGACGATGGCAATGTAATGAAGGGGGAGTCCTACTGCACTGGCAACTATGGCCATGGTAATGAGTCCGGCGCTTGGGATGGCAGCGGCTCCGATGGAAGCCAATACTGCTGTGATGAAGATAACGAGTGTCTTGCCAAAGGTAAGGGCTATGGGGACATCGTCGAGTCCGCCAAAGAGCTGTATGAGGAATATGATAGCCACCCCTTCGTAAAGCGCTGTACCGTCCATATTGACAGTTGCACCGACGGGGAGAGTGAAATTAGAGACTTTTTCGTCGACGTCGAGTTTTTCAGTGGTGCAGTGAATGGTTACGGGAAGTGTGGCCGCTGATGAAGTGGTACAGAAGGCAATGAGCCATGCATCACGAATCCCTTTGGCAAAAGCGATGGGGGATTTTTTACCGACGAGTGCGACGAGAGTAAAGATGATGGCGATGTGTATACCTATCCCAACGATGACTGTGATGCAGTACCACATGAGAGAGAGGAGCGCTGGGATTCCTAAAGTGGCTACCAATGAAGCAATAATGCATCCGATACCATATGGGGCGATTTCCATGAGCCACATTGTGAGCTTCATCATAATTTCGTTCATGGCTTTAAAGAAATTTGCGACAGGTGCTGCGGGTTCGCCAATGAGGACGCAGGCTACACCTAGTAACATGGCGAAGAAGATAATTCCTAGAGAGTTGGGCGGGTTTTTGGCCAGGGATGTGAAAGGGTTAGTTAGTATGGGGCGAAGGATTTCTTCGCGCATCATATCGAGTGGGCCTCGGGTTTCAGTGGATTTCATGCGGGTCCATTTGGAGGCAAATCCTTCATCAACACTTTCTCCTTCTTTGACAGCGATAAATGCGCGGTATTCCCCTGCATTTTCATCGAGTAGGGGATCACGCCCTGTTTGGGATTGAAACTCACTTTGGTATTGGGCAAGTACCGCTTCGCGTTCGGCGCGTACTTCTTGTGATGAGTCGCGTTTACCTGGCTGTATAATGAGTACAGCAACCAGACCAATGAGTACCGCTAGGGTGGTGGTGCCAAAATAATAGATAAATATCTTTGTACCTACGCTACCTAATTCACTTACACTTGGAAGGCTTACAATTCCTGTGATGATGGATGCGAGGATTAAGGGGGCTATGATCATTTTGAGGGCCCCAATGAAAATGTCTTTTCCTATTAAATCAAAGACCCATATTGTATTGATAAATCCTGCACCCTCTGGATTGGCTGATGTGTTCATAATAAGGCCTACAATGAGACCAATAACCATGGCGAGTAAAATTTTGGTGTGTAATTTCATAGTGACCTTTGGATGTTGGATTGTAGTTATTTATATGGCCTCAATGTACTTAGTCGGCCTGCAATTATCAAGTTTAAACCGTGAAAATAGACTCTTTTATCCGCATAATGAAAAATTGTATGATATATGGACAGTTAATAGTGGAGCGGATTAATGTATTTATTAAAAATTATGTCTAGTTTAGCCATTGTATTGGTGGTAAGTGTCTCGTCATTTGCTGATACACCAACGTATTCGAAAGATGTTGCCCCGATTTTGTATGACAAATGTGTGACATGCCATCGTGAGGGTGAAATTGCACCGATGTCTTTATTGAATTATGAAGAAACACGGCCATGGGCAAAATCCATTCGGCGTCATGTTTCAAAACGTTCAATGCCGCCTTGGTTTGCTGATCCTGCGCACGGCACTTTTTCAAATGATCCGACATTGAGTGAGGATGAGATCGATACGATAGTGCAGTGGGTCAAGGAAGGCGCACCTGAAGGTGATGCTGCTGATTTACCTAAGTTGCCTGAATTTATTGAAGGGTGGCAGCATGGTGTACCTGATGCAATTATTGAGCTGCCTGAAGTCAACATACCGGCGGATGGAGATGATATCTTCCCGAACTTGATGTTCACTCCAGAGATAGATGAATCCCAATGGGTGGAAGCGATTGAAATTCGCCCTTCGAATCGTGATGTTGCGCATCATGTTGTTATTTTCATGAATGGCTCGAACGGTATGCAGGATGATTTTGATATCTTGGGAACCTGGGCTGTAGGGACCGCACCAAATGAATACCCGAAGGGTATGGGGCGTCGTCTAAAAAATGGACGCACGCTGATTGCCAATATGCATTATCATCCCAATGGAAAAGCCACGACTGATATAACCCGTATCGGATTGTATTATGGGAAGGGTGAGTTAAAACATGAAGTGAATGGGGCGATAAAAGGGGATACACGCTTTACGATTCCGGCCGGTGCAGAGAATCATGAAGAACGATATACGTGGTATATTCCAAAAGATGTGCAGATTATATCTATGTTCCCGCATATGCATTTGCGCGGAAAGGATATGCGTTTTACTGTTACGTATCCTGATGGGGAACAAAAGGTCTTGTTGGATGTCCCTGAATATGATTTTGACTGGCAGTTATTTTATTATCCTGAACAACCCATAAATTTACCAAAAGGTTCTAAGGTTAGCATTTTGGCTCATTACGATAACTCAGCCAAGAACCCTGCAAATCCGAACCCTGATATTGATGTTGGGTATGGGAATGCATCCACAGATGAAATGATGTTTGGCATTTTTGAGTTTATTGATATGCCTAAGCCTGATGAGGCTCAAACGGACTAATAATCTGCCTGTACACCCATTTTATTGCGAAGGTCCTTTCCTTGCAGGGCTTTAGGGTGGTGTGGTATTATTCTGCCTCATTCTCTGTAGGTTATCTTCGCTTTTTGCGTCGCCTCGCCGAGGAATAGATGAATGAACGCCAGATTTAGGTAGGGCGAGTGGCGGAATTGGCAGACGCGCTGGATTTAGGATCCAGTGCCGCAAGGTGTGCGGGTTCGACTCCCGCCTCGCCCACCATTATTAAATTTTGTATAAGTATGGCCCTGCACGGTGCAGGCTGATTATCAACCAGTGAGAGATAGAACACTATGTCTAATGATTTACTGAACGATCAACAGTACACGTTCAAGGAAGACCCCACATTTAACGTTGATTACAAAGGCGACTGCGCGTATGAAGTTGCTGTGGTAATTCCCGTTATCAATGAAGCTGAACAAACCCAGGAAATGCTCAAGGATATTCGCGATGAAGCTGAATTGCCTGGTTTCCGTCGTGGTAAGGCTCCTAAGCAACTGTTGAAGAAGAAATTTTCCAAAGCCATTAAGAAAGAAGTGAGTGGTAAGTTAGTAAGTGAGGCATTCCAAAAGTTGGTAACGGATGAAAATCTAAATCCTATCGGCTATCCTGATATTAAAGGTTTGGAAAACGATATTGACCGCCCAGAAGATCAGGCGATGGAATTTACCTTTAGCTTTGAAGTTTCTCCTCGCGTGGAATTGGGTAAATACCGTGGATTGGACATTGAACGTCCAGTGGTGACTGTGGATGAGGAAGACATTCTCAATGCAGTGGATGAAATGCTTAAGCAACATGCATCTTACCAAGAAGTTGATGACCAGTCTGAAGAAAATGACCAGGTCATTATGGACTTCAAAGGAACGGTTGATGGCGAAGAGTTTTCTGGTGGTTCTGCTGAGAACTATCCATATATTGTTGGCTCTAAACGTTTCTTCCCTGAGTTTGAAGAAGTATTGACCGGTGCTAAAGCTGGTGATGAGCGTACATGCCAGGTAGAATTCCCTGAAGACTACCAATCTGACGATGTGGCTGGCAAGACTGCTGATTTCACTATCACTATCAACGAAGTGAAGCGTCAAACGATTCCTGAGTTAACCGACGAATTTGCTGAAGAGGCTGGCTTTGAGAGCACCGATAAATTACGCGAGAGCGTGACCGAAAAGTTGCGCGAGAGCTCTGAGTCACAGTCTAACCGTATTGCTGAATCCCGAGCACTTGAGCAAATCATTGAATCCAGCACATTTGAAATGTCTGCGAGCATGATTGAATCGGTAGCTGCTAATTATAAGCAACAAGAATTCCAACGCTTGTCTCAAGCTCAGCCTGATCCTGAGACAATGAAGGCTGCAATGGAAGATATTGAGAACAATGCTGAAGAGGAAGCCATCAAGAGCATCAAAGCGATGGTAACTTTGAACGAAATCGGTGAAACCGAAGGCGTTGAAGTTACGGATAAAGACTTTGAAAAAGAAGCAGCGACAATGGCTAAATCTATGGGTATGGATGACCAGGTTGAAATGGTTGCCCAGTATATGGCTCAAGGTGATCAACGCAGCACCTATGCCGACCGTATTTATCGCGCTAAAGCGATGGCTGTGGTACTTGAACATGCAAACGTTACGGATACTGAATTGAGCCGTGATGAGTTGGATGAAATTGAAAAATCTGAATCCGAATCTGCCGAATAAAGGAATATTCTAGATGAACATGGATCCTCGAATGGTCACCATTTACGAACAAACCAGCCGCGGTGAACGTCCTTATGACATTTACTCTAAATTGCTGGCTGACCGTATCATTTTTTTAGGTATGCCTATTGATGATTATGTAGCGAACTACGTAATTGCTCAATTGCTTTTCCTTGAAGCTGAGGATCCGGATAAGGATATAAGTCTTTATATTAACTCTCCGGGCGGTAGTGTTACGGCTGGATTGGCGATTTATGACACAATGCAGTTCATTTCTTCTGATATCAGCACAATTTGCCTTGGGCAAGCGGCGAGTATGGCGGCTGTATTGATGGCTGCGGGTACTAAAGGTAAGCGTTATGGCTTGCAGTATTCGCGCTTTATGCTTCACCAAATCATGGGTGGAGTACAGGGCCAAGCGACTGATATCGAGATTCAGGCCAACGAGATTGTCCGTATTGGCGATATGATTGATGATATTTTGGTGAATCATACTGGCCAGACTAAGGAACAGATCAAAATCGACAGCGACCGCGATTTCTTTATGAATTCAGTGGAAGCACAAGAGTATGGCTTGATTGATGAGGTTATGATTCGCGACAAAAAGTAATCGCGCTTCAAATTTCTCGCACATTAGAAAATAAAACGTCCTTCTTGAGTTGTTATATTCAGGTAGGACGTTTTCTCCACTTTAGGCTTAATCCGTCCTAAAAATATGCATCTAAATGGTGTCAATAGATATCGATCCGGCATGAGATGTATGGAATAACATACAATACTTGACGCCACAGGGCTGAAGTGGCACAATATGAACGGCTTAATTGAATATAAATTATTGACAAAATCATCAAAAAATGATATAAATAGTCAGTATTATTAGTTCAATTACATCTTTGGAGGTATA
>CALLLL010000193.1 GCA_938082445.1 uncultured bacterium | reverse complement strand
TGGTTTGAACGAATACTCATTGCGGATGATTTGCGTACTGAAAGTGAGCATAAGCTTAACGACAATAAGAATAATTACGATTAGTCTCGGTGTTTAAATAACAGTGTATAGTCAAAACCTTATTTTTTACTAATTAGGTGGTATAATTTTATCAATGATTAAGCATTTCCCTATAGCATTGTTGAGTGTACTCCTTTCCATATCCCCGTCGATTGTACTGGCTCAAGTTTCTGATAATACCGACACGATATATGAAAGTATTCCTTCGTATTATTATCGGGGCAATTCCAAAGTCGATATCCAGATTGTTATGGATGAGTATGTGCTTGAAAGTAAACCTGGTAAAACGTTAAACACCGAAAATGTACATACTAATCATTTAATAAAGCATTCAGATAAGCACTCTGCATTCGTCCGAATGTCCCCTTCTTCTACCGCTAAGCTGTTTAGTGAACAAATTAAAGCGTTAAAAAAAGATGGACAACGTGTATTCACAATAGCTTATCCAAAGGCACATACCGAACGTTCTAATAATACTCGCCAAATCATTACGGACCAAATGACGTTTAAATCTCTTCCGGATACCAACCTTGATGATTTAGAGTCTATTTTTGGATTAACTATAGTAGGCAATGTTTCGTACGATGCTGATGTCTATATCGCCGAGGTACACGCTGATGACATATTGGCCATTTTAAATACTGCACGCTCATTACACGAATCAGGCCTGGTACATTTTGCTGAACCGATTATCCGGCAGCAACATTCGACCCGGTTTATACCTAACGATACTTTATTTAATGATCTTTGGCATTTAAGAAACACTGTCCCTAACGCATACTTTATCGCTGGTAATGATGCCAATGTTGTTGGTGCTTGGGATTCAGTAACTGGTGATGGAGTGAATATTTTAATTGTAGATGAAGGCACAGAAGTCAGTCATGAAGATCTCTCGGCCAATGCACGAACGGATATCGATTACGATTACGCCGATGACGATGACCTACCCACTCCAGGTGCCAATGAATTCCATGGGACGAATGTAGCAGGAATCGCCGCGGCCGTGGGCAATAATATCCAAGGAGTTACGGGTGCAGCCTATGATGCAAGTTTTATTGCTATACGGTTATTGAGTAACCAAGGACACAGTGATGCACAGACCGCTTCGGCTCTTTCGCATTTGGTTGATGAGGTCATTGTATCCAATCAAGCGCATGTATCGAATAATTCATGGGGCCCTACAGATCATCCTTCAAATAAACAACAATTTGCGTCCAATGTGGAAACAGCCATTGCAAATGGAATAAATAACGGACGAGATGGAAAAGGAATCATTTATACTTGGGCAAGTGGGAACGGAAACCAAAGTAGAGATCGAGCCCCATATGACCCTTATACCAATAGTCGTTATACGGTTACCGTAGCGGCATCAGGTGGCACTGGAATGTATTCATCCTATTCCGAACCGGGTCCGTGTGTATTAGTCAATGCACCTTCGCAATTTCGCGGAAAAGTTGGAAATTCTTTCGCTTCGTTTTATACCACAACAACAGAAGTAAACAATGATTATTTCTCGAATTTTGGCGGTACTTCTTCAGCGGCCCCATTGGCAGCAGGCGTTATTGCGTTAATGCTGGAAGAAAATCCTTCGCTTACATGGCGTGACGTTCAACAAATACTGGTAGAAAGCTCATCTGAAACAGATTTAACGGAGGCTTCTTGGCAACTCAATGGTGCCGGACATTTATACAATGAGAATTATGGATTTGGCAGAGTTAATGGTGTTGCAGCGGTTAGCGCAGCCTCAAACTGGACTAATCTACCAACTGCCTTGACGCCTATAACTGAATCAGAAACCAGCTTGAGTATTGCGATTCCAGACAACAACCCTACAGGACTTTCGCGTAGTTTATCGGTTTCACCAGAAAGTGCATTCTCTGTGGAACATGTAGAAGTCACGATAGATATTGCACATTCGGACCGCGGTGATTTAACTATATCGATCGTTTCACCCGAGGGTACAGAATCTATTTTTACCAAGACCCATTCTGATTCTGTAAACGATTATAATGATTGGACCTTTGCTTCAGTAGCTCATTGGGGCGAAGATCCAACAGGCGATTGGACATTGAAGATTATTGATGGTGCTGCTGGGGGAACTGGTCTATTACTCGATTGGTCATTGACCTTACACGGAACAAGTCCCACAACAACCATCCCCACAAATGCTACTGTTACGGTTGATAGGAGCTTTAAGGGCTATGAACAAGGCACATCGCAGGCCCCATTTAATACACTGGCTGAAGCTTGGTCACATGTTTCAGCAGGCGGCATTTTGAATCTTGCAGCACAATCATTTCAAAGTTTCCCGGTCTATACCTTTGATAAGCCGATGACTCTTGATGCGCCTTCTGGCACAGCTACTATTGAGTAATCCTTGGAAATTTCTCTTTTCCGTATGGCCCTGTTAGAATAGCGTAACCAATAAAATAAACGAAAAAGATATTACATGACATTTTCTGATTTTGATCTTCATGAGCCGTGCGTCAAAGCACTGGCCGAACAGTCCATAATTACCCCTACCCCCGTTCAATCCGAAGCCATACCCATGGTGCTTACCGGAAAAGACTTAATTGCTGTTGCACAAACAGGAACGGGGAAAACATTAGCGTTTACACTCCCCAGTGTAAAGCGTATTGTTGACAATCCGCGAAAAGGTACACGCATTTTAATCTTGGTTCCTACCCGAGAGTTGTGTGTACAGGTACACCGAGTAGTTGAAGGTATGGCTGATGCAGCCAATCTCACGACTGCACTGATCTACGGCGGTGTAGGCTATGAAAAGCAAACTAAAGCACTACGTAAAGGTGCTCATATAGCGATAGCGACCCCTGGTCGATTATTGGATCACATCGATCAAAACAATGCAAATTTCAAAAATTTATCGGCCTTAATCTTGGATGAAGCGGATAGAATGCTGGATATGGGATTTTTCCCTGATGTAAAAGATATCATCACTCATTTACCCAAAGACCGTCAGACTCTAATGTTTTCCGCAACCTTTCAGGATGCTGTTGCCCGTTTGGCATCCAATATGATGCATAATCCAGAAAAGATCGTTATTGGGACAATTGCAAAACCAGTAGACGCGGTAACGCAGAAACTTTACCCAGTCTTGCCGGAACGTAAATTACGCTTAATTGATGAAATTCTTTCCGAAGCCCAGCCTGAATCGTGCATGATTTTTTTACGCACCAAGGTTCGTACAGAACAGCTTACAGAAATGCTCAAAAATAAAGGGTGGAAAGTAGCCCAGATTCACGGTGATCGGTCTCAGGGGCAACGTCAACAAGCATTG
Source organism: uncultured bacterium (assembly GCA_938082445.1). GTDB lineage: Bacteria > Hydrogenedentota > Hydrogenedentia > Hydrogenedentales > DTSJ01. Next base: position 1,431 of record CALLLL010000193.1, on the reverse strand, counting down.
GATGGGTTCCGGACAGGAAAATACCGAATTTTAGTGGCAACAGATGTTGCGGCTCGTGGTATTGATATTGACGGGGTAAGTCATGTCATCAATTATGATATTCCTGACAACCCTGATGATTATATTCACCGCATTGGACGTACCGCTCGTGCCAATACAACGGGTGATGCGTATACGTTGGTATCCCCAGGAGAGTTCCAAGCATTGGGCGCGATAGAACGCACTTTAGGACATGCAATTCCACGTGAAGAACGGCCGGACTCACCTAGAGTAATCAGTGTATTTAAGCCAGAGGGTAAAAAGGGTACACGTGGGCGTCGAGTACGCAGTATGCACCGAAGAAGACGGTAGACTTAGTCTTCTATGGGTTCACCTGCTTTAACAAGATCAAGATTGCTACGAATACGCGAAAGCATACTGATTAATGTGTTTTGATCATCTTCATCCAACACATCCATAATTTCGGCAATTTTACTGTGGTATACACCCGCTACTTTTGAATACATTTCTTTACCATGGGTAGTCAATTGGATGATATTGTAGCGACGATCATCGGGCACAGGCTTACGCATAACCAACCCAGCTTTTTCCATACGATCAATCAGTGTAGTAATATTGGCGCGATTTACAAGCATCATTCGGCTTAGTTCTACCTGAGTAAGTCCCCCAGATTCGCCACTTTGGTGCTTTAATAGTGTAAGAACATTAAATTGTACTTCGGTCAGATTAAAGTTACGGAATCCTTCACCGGCTTGTTTTCGCAAGCGTGAAGCGGTGTAGTAGATTCCCAAAATACATTCATGCGCAGGAAAATCGAAATTTTTACGCATACCTAATTCAGCTTTTAAAGACATATGTCCTCCTGACCTGCTATTGACTTACAGTATTTCTAAGTATTTAGAAACTGTTTATGACTAAACAATATACTTTATTAGTGGATAATGTCAATAAGAATTAAAAAAATGTATTGAATGACTATAAAAACTTGACTCAACAGTCCTTTGGATGGCACAGTATGCCCCTATTCTCTTCTGCTACTGGCGAAAGTATTAAAAAAGCTGCTTTTTAATGCTCTATTTATGTGGATTGAACCACATGGGAACAGTCGAGAATGTCCTCTATGCCGTACGCCTGGGCAATTATGTGGACCTTTGAACAGATAACCTATAGGTATTTGGTTATTCTGGTGAATTATTCGTTTAAACTCGCTGGCTGCGGTAATTAAACGGGCACACTGGCTGGAGGTACACATGCATAAAACAGCATTATTTAATATCCATGAATCGTTAGGGGGAAAAATCGTTGATTTCAATGGTTGGGCCCTCCCCATACAATTTGCCGGAATTGTTAAAGAACATGCGCAAACCAGGGCCAATGCCTCTTTATTTGACTGTTCACATATGGGCGAATATACGGTCAAAGGTTTTGATG
>CALLLL010000192.1 GCA_938082445.1 uncultured bacterium | reverse complement strand
CCAAATCGAATTAATTTCACAGTTCATTTCCTTAGAAAAGTTTTATAAATTAAAAGTTGATAAGCACTATCCCATCAAAACGCCACCGTCTATTGGGTAGGCTTGTCCAGTTATAAACGAAGCTTCATCAGAACATAAGTACACGATTAAATTTGCAACTTCTGTGGGGGTGCCCATGCGACCGACAGGTTGATATTCTGAAAGTTTAGCAAACATGGCCTCTTCTTCGCCGGGATAGTTTTTTGAAATGAATCCATCTACAAAGGGGGTATGAATTCGAGCAGGGCATACGCAATTGCAGCGAATATGTTGCTTCACATAATCAATAGCGATAGATTTAGTCATCGCCAGCACCGCGCCTTTACTCATCGAATATGCAAAGCGATCTTCGATTCCAATTAGCGATGCAATGGATGCTAAGTTTAAAATAACACCGCCTTCTTGCTTGACCATATATGGAATACAGGCTTTAGTACAGGTATAAATTCCTTTTACATTAACAGCATAAATTCGATCCAACTCTTCTTCAGGGGTGGACTCAACAGTTCCTACACTCGCGATGCCAGCATTATTAATCAGAATATCTATTCGTCCAGTCTCATCTACAATGGTGTCAATAACACCTTGGGTTTGGGCTGCATTGGAAACATCGCAGGTCATGCTCTTGGCTTGGCCACCATTGGCTGTGATCGAATTCGGAACCGCAATTGCCGCTTCTTGGGATACATCTAGAATGTACACGAGTGCGCCTTGTTCAGCGAATCGAGTGGAAATAGCCTCCCCGATGCCCGATCCACCTCCCGTCACAACGACTGTTTTATGAGTCATATCAAGCATATAGTGATCCCTTTATTTCGTAAGGCATTGTAAAGGTTGAACTTACATTGCCCTTGGGGTTGCATAGAATTAATCCTTGAAAAGATTATATAAAATATATAATATCTAAAGTTATGAGATCAAATTTAGTTCATCAAGTGATGCCCATCTCGCGGTCGACAGGATTGCGGGATGATGTTGCATCCCACATTATACAATCCATTTTTCACGGTACATTAAAAGAAGGTGACCGATTGATTGTGCAAAAGCTCGCTGAATCGATGCAAGTGAGTGCAACACCTATTCGTGAAGCCTTGGTGCAATTGGCCGAAATTGGATTGGTGCAACTGGTTCCTAATCGGGGAGCTATTTGCAGTGCATTCGGATCGAAAGAGTTAAAAGAATTTTTTCAGATCCGACGAATTTTAGAAGTAGAAGCTGTTCGTGTTGTCGCACTGACCCCTCACACTGAAACGCTTCAAGAGTATTCTGAGCGTACACGATCAGTCCTTGCTCAAACGCTTGATGGTGAGTCATTAAAAGAAGAAGCTGCTGCTTTGGATGATGAATTTCATGAATATTTAGCTTTAGCAAGCGGAAGCGATCGCTTGTCTCATGAACTTAAACGCTATGGCATGCTCATGCATGAGATTCGGGTATTTATAGAAAACCGTCGAAATCAACAAACTAAAGCAATGGAAGAACACCTAATTATTTTAGATGCATTGCTAGCGGGCAATGCAGATGCTGCAATGGATGGAATGTCTAAACATCTTGAGTCAGCATGTGCGGCAGTGGATGCCGTTATGTTTGCAGCGAAGGAGGCATAATGAATCTTGGATTATCAAACAAGCATGCAATTGTAACCGGTGGTGCAAGTGGAATAGGTGAGGCTATCGCCCGTGGCTTAGTTACTGAAGGTGCCTGTGTGACCATACTGGATATGGATAAAGCTCGCGGTACATTACTTCAAGATGAATTGGGTTCAGAGTCCTTACTGTTTATTGAGCTCGATTTAGTTGATGATACCGCGTGTTCGGAAGCCGTAGAGAAAGCCGTCGCTGTATTTGGTCCAGTATATTGTTTGATCAATAATGCGGGATTTAATGATGGTATAGGTCTCGGGCATTCAGTAGAGGAATTTCGCCGCTCGTTAGAGCGGAACTTGGTGCAAGTGTTTACAATGACACATTTATGCGTACCTTACCTTAAAGAAACCAAAGGCTCAGTAATCAATATTAGCTCTAAAGTATCGGCGACTGGGCAAGGGGGGGCTTCAGGATACGGTGCGTCCAAGGGCGGGATGAATAGCTTAACGCGCGAGTGGGCATTGGAATTAGCATCTGCGGGTGTTCGTGTAAATACTGTCATTCCGTCCGAAGTTTGGACCCCACAGTATGAAACCTGGATTCAAGGGGTTGAAAACCCCGAAGAAACCTTGCAAGGTATTCGCAATAAAATTCCCTTAGAACGCCGCATGACGACCTCAGAAGAGGTTGCAGATACCGTGGTGTTCCTCTCCTCAACACGTGCTTCGCACACTACCGGCCAACTCCTTTTTGTTGATGGGGGCTATGTCGTTCTAGACAATGCCGGTATTTCGCTCAAAGACTAATTTTCAAGGAAAGCTCATGTTAAAAAACATTATTGCGTCCACGCTATGTGTGATGTTTGTGCTCAATTCCAATGCTACCGAAGTGGGGGAATTGCCGAAGTACGATATAAAGACTATCCGCATAAGTGAAGATTGGTTGGTAAAGCGCCCCAAGCAAAGTGCAAAGGTCTATCAAGATAATGAAGGAAAAGACCTCGTGTTGAGTAATGGTTTGTTAAGTAGAACCATTCGCATCTCACCCAATGCTGCTACAGTGGATTTCCGTCACTTGACGACAGGCGAATCGATACTTCGCGGGGTGAAGCCTGAAGCGCTGGTGGAAATTGATGGGGTGAGTTATCCAGTAGGTGGATTAACTGGACAACCGAATTATGCATTTTTACGCCCAGAGTGGATTGACCAATTACAAGCCGACCCTTCTTCAATGCAATTTGTAGGTTTTGAAGTTGGAGAACCCAAGGAGCGTATGGCATGGGCACAAGTGCGCCACCATGCACCGAATGTGGAGTGGCCACCTAAGGGTGTACACTTGCGCATGGATTACCAATTGCCCACTACTGCTGGCTTGATGAAGGGTACCAATTTATTGCCCAGTGATTCAGGCCGAGAATTAATTTATAAAGACGACTTTAAAGCCTTGAATGATAGTTGGGAATTATATACCTCTTCGAGTCATGAGCGTAGTTCATTTCAAAATGAAGGGAAGATTGGTGAAATTTATACACCAGCCAATACTTCAGTCTATGCTGAGCGCAGAATAAGTCCTAACACAAAATTACTAGAATGTACCTTTAATGTCGGCACTGATAAAAGTCAGAGTTGGGGGCCAGGAATTGCATTGGTGTGGGGGAAACGTAAAACAGTTAAGTTGAATGTGCGCCCGGGCGGAAACAGCTACGACAGTGCAGCAATGTTTGGGCTGTGGGACGGTAAGAAAGAAATTCGTGCGGCAGGTGGACGGCAAAAGTTAGATTTGAGTAAAGCCGTTTCAATGCGATTTCGCATTGATGGGAGCACGATCCATTGCGAAGCCAAATTGGGAGCAGCATGGCAAGCCATTGAACTCGTATCGATTCCAGAAGACTGGGGCCGCCCTAAATTTTTCCGTGTTGGAAAAATGGACGTGCGTGGAGAATCCGGTGACCACCAAGAAAAGGGTAACTTGGTACGACTGAGCATATCGAATGTCCAACTCTACTCAGAAATAGATTTGTCGAAATTATCCACTACTCAGCCAAAGCCCGAAGATGTTACAGTCTCGGTGCATTATGAATTGTATGACGGCATTCCAGTGATGAGTAAATGGCTAACGGTTAAAAATAATTCGAATAAAAAAATTATACTAAATCGTTTTACAAGTGAAATCCTGGCGGCGGTCGAGTACGACTCCTTCGTGGAGGTACGTGATCGAGAAATTCCGTCACCCAATATTCATGTAGAAACGGATTATTCATTTGGAGGCATGGCGACATTAAACACAACCAATAAATCGGTACATTGGGTTAGCGATCCTCAATACACTTCCCAAGTGAATTACTTGCGTGTTACACCGTGCTTGTTGGAGGTGCGCCCAATTCTTGGGCCGAATAGTCCGCTTAATCCAGGAGAGACTTTTGAATCGTTTAGGGCTTTCCTGTTGCCCCATGATAACGACGAGCGTGAGCGTAAGAGTCTCGCGCAACGGCGTATGTATCGGACTATTGCTCCCTGGGTAACTGAAAATCCGCTTATGATGCATGCGCGTTTTTCCGATTGGGAAGCTGTTAAGAAAGCCATCGATCAAAGTGCAGAAGCCGGCTTTGAAATGGTTATCTTAACCTTTGGAAGCGGATTTAATATTGAAGATGAATCCGAAGCGTATTTGACGAAAATGACTAAGTATGCAGACTGCGCTAAAAGTAAAGGTGTGGAAATTGGTGGATACTCATTGTTGTCGTCACGCAATATCAATGAACAAACCAATGTCGTTTCTCCTGAAGGGGAACGCCCTACACATGGAAATGCACCTTGCCTTGAGAGTGAATGGGGGCATGAGTATTTTCGTAAACTGTATCAATTCTATAAAACGACGGGCTTTAGTTTGTTAGAGCACGACGGTTCCTACCCCGGTGATGCTTGTGTGGCAGAGAACCATCCTGGACATAAAGGACATGCCGATTCACGATGGACACAATGGCGTCGCATCAGTGATTTTTATAAATGGTGTTTAGCAAACGGCGTGTCTTTAAATGTACCTGATTACTATTATCTCACTGGGTCCACAAAATGCGGCATGGGGTATCGCGAAGTGAATTGGTCATTGCCCCGTGCAGAGCAGGTGATGCATGTACGTCAAAATATTTTTGATGGTACCTGGGAGAAAACGCCGTCGATGGGATGGATGTTTGTTCCATTGACTGAATACCACGGAGGGGGGGCGGCAGCCACAATTGAACCCCTCGATGATCATAAGGATCATTATGAGCGTATGCTCTATAGTAATTTAGGCTTGGGAGTACAAGCGTGTTATCGAGGGCCACGCCTATTTGATACCGATGCAACAAAAGCAATGCTCAAGTCTCAAGTTGATTGGTTTAAGCAATACCGCGATATATTGGAAAGTGATTTGATTCACGGGAAACGGGCTGATGGTCGCGATATTGACTGGATGCTGCATGTAAACCCCGAGCTCAAAGAGAAAGGCATGCTGTTGGTCTTCAACCCTCTAAACGAAACAGTTACTCGAGAACTTGAAGTAAATTTATATTACACCGGTTTAAGTGACGTTGCTATGATTCGCGAAGGGGAAGGCAACTCTATACAATATACATTGAGCCGTGACTATAAAGTACAGATCACGATGACAATCCCTGCGCAAGGCTATAGCTGGTTTGTGATTGAATAATACCGCTTAGTTTTTCCAAGCGAGTATTTCTTTTTTCAACCGTTCTACTATTGCCGGTTGCTGAAGGGCAAGGTCATTTTTCTCATGGGGGTCAATAGCAAGGTTGTAGAGATGAACCGGCTCTGTATCCCACTCATGCAAGTTTTTGTAGCGAGTCGTGTCTTTTCCGTGATAGCGCAACAGCAATTTCCAATCCCCTTCAACACACCATAAATACTGCAACGTATCGTCGGGATCGCCCACCGTCATATTGTGGGTGGAATTGCATACGCCAAATATACGTTCACGATCTTCGCGGGCTTTAGAGTCCATAAGATTTATGCCAGTGAGGTTATCAGGTGTGCTTAAACCCGCCGCTGCAGCAATGGTGGGAAAAAGATCAATGGCATGCGCAAAATCATCAACTTCTTTAGGCTTAATTGTTCCAGGCCATGAAACCATCATTGGGGTCCGAATCCCATTCTCATAAGGCGAACTCTTGGATCGTTGTGCATAGCCTTTCCACAATTTCTGGGTAGGGTCATCGGCTCGGGTGCTAGGCGCAGCCCAGCCATTGTCTGTGATAAACAACACAAGTGTATTTTCCCGAATATTTTTCTTATCTAAATAGCCAAGCAAGTCTCCGCATGTTTCATCAAACCATTCACACATGGCATAGTATTTAGCAACGTCATCAGCACGACCCTCTTGAGTGTATTTGTCTAGGAGACGTTGAGGAGGATTATGGGGGGTATGAGGGAGGAAGGGAGCATACCAGAGGAAGAATGGTTTTTCCTCACGCTGGGCTTGATCAATTAAATCCGTAATAGGCTTTATGCCTTTACGACCGATAGTCAATCCTTCGTCTCCATGACGTCCGCCTCTTTTAGGATCGCCATGTGTCATGCCGTGGGTGAACCCAGCATCAGCATACGAGCCTTCCCACCATTTTCCGGATTCGTGGGTGAGATAGCCATTAGCCGTCAGTGCTTGTATAACATTGGGGTGCTTGTAAAAGTTTTTGCGTACGGCTACATCCAGCTCAGCACGTTTGTTACGACCATCTACATCGTTTCCTGTAACACCATGTTCAAAGGGGTATAGCCCTGTGGCCATGGTCGCGAGGGAGGGGCGACATAAAGGAGCCGCTACATATCCCCGCGGAAAAAGAAGGCTACGATTGGCTAATTGATCCAAGTGGGGCGTTTCGATATCGGGGTGACCCATAAATCCAAAGTCTGTCCAAGCCTGATCGTCGCTGATGATAAGGACAATATTGGGTTTACCTTGCTCAGCAGCAAAGAGAGGAAGGCTAAGACTCAACAGCAATGCAATCAAAAAATGTAGTTTCATGGGATACCCTTATTTACGCAATTTTTACAGAATCAATATGCTCAGAATCGACCATCATACCGAGGGCAGGTTGATTAATTCTACTTTCCAAAAAGAAGAGTGTGGAGGCGAAAGCACAGATGAGCTAAGGTATTTAATTTCAAAGATTTAAGCAATGCCAGAATAAATTGCTTTGATATCCTGTTCAAGCCCTATAGATTTAGGCGTTTTTTGACTTGTATAGGCCATCCGTGATAGATTTTGCGCTTTCGTATTGACCCGAATTACCCTAAATTATGGATGTACTGGTGAGTTCCCAAAAGCACATGAACGATATTAATTACAAAGAGACTGTTAATTTACCTAAAACCAATTTCCCCATGCGTGCCGGTCTGGTAACGCGTGAGCCGGAAACCGTTGCACGTTGGGAAGAAATAGAGCTCTATAAAACCATTCGTAACCAATCAGCAGGCAATGAAAAATTTGTATTGCATGATGGCCCCCCTTATGCCAATGGTGACCTCCATGCAGGTACCGCGTTAAATAAAATCCTCAAAGACTTTGTTGTTAAATCCAAACAAATGTCTGGATTTGATGCACCATATGTTCCCGGTTGGGATTGTCACGGCTTACCCATCGAACACAAAGTGTTGAGTCTGTTAGGTGCGGAAGCCAAGACCTTGTCTCAAGTGGAAATTCGCCGTAAATGCCGCGAGTTTGCCCTTAAGTTTGTTGAGTTACACCGTGAAGGGTTCAAGCGCTTGCTAGTAAACGGCGATTGGTCGAATCCTTATTTAACCCTGAAGCCCGAATATGTGGCTGCAGGTATTCGTGTATTCTCAGAAATGTACGAGAAAGATTGTATTTACAAAGGGCTTAAGCCAATTTACTGGTGTTCGCATTGCCAAACCGCTCTGGCCGAGGCAGAAGTAGAATACGATGATCACACCTCACCCAGTATTTATGTGAAATTCAATGCAGTAGATCCTGTGCCCGGTCTTGAAAATGAAAATGTTTCGTATGTCATTTGGACCACTACCCCCTGGACCTTAGCAGCAAACTTGGCTATTTCTCTTCACCCAGATTTTAAATACAGCGCGGTGAAAGTTGGGGACGAAACCCTCATCATGGCCACTGAACTTGCATCCCAAGCGCTTGAAGCCTGTGGTGTCACAGATTACACCACACTTAAAGAATTTGATGGTTCAGATCTTGAAGGCTTGAAATATCAGCACGTTCAATTTGAAGACCGTGTTTGCCCCATCATTTTAGGTGACCATGTTACCCTCGAAGCCGGTACCGGTTGTGTACACACTGCTCCTGGTCATGGTCAAGAAGACTACGTTGTAGCCGCGCGTTATGGTATTGATCCACTTTCCCCCGTAGATGGCGAAGGAAAATACACCAAGGACGCAGGTAAATACGAAGGCCAATATGTATTTAAAGTTAATCCGGCTGTTATCGAAGATTTAGAAGCATCTGGACATTTATTACACCAACAAGCCATCGAACATAGCTATCCACATTGCTGGCGTTGTAAAACGCCCGTGATTTATCGAGCAACGCCACAGTGGTTTGTTTCAATGAGTGAAAATAACCTGCGTGATGAAGCCTGCAAAGCGGTAGATTCCGTCGAATGGATTCCATCATGGGGCCAAGAGCGTATTCGCTCAATGATCGCTTCACGTCCAGACTGGTGTATTAGTCGTCAGCGTTCATGGGGGATTCCTATTCCCGTATGTTATTGCCAAGATTGCGAAGAAGTGTATGCTTCTCCT
>CALLLL010000191.1 GCA_938082445.1 uncultured bacterium | reverse complement strand
CTTCACCTCTTATCCGTACGAAAAGCACAGAACAACGCGCACATTTGGCTATTTTTAGTTCATCTGACATAGATACAGCTATCCCCTTTGCCTGAATTTTACCACATCAATGCATATTTCGCATCAAATAACGCCTGCGGGGAATTCCTCAGGGCTTAGAGTCGCTTCTGCGATTTCAGTGATATGGTTGGCTTCATCCACATGGACAGCGATGGGGCGGAAGGTTTCGGCTTCTTCAGGGGTCATTTGAGCAAAGGTGAGGGCAATGATTTTATCGCCAATCTCACCTAAACGTGCGCATGCTCCATTTAAGCACATGACTCCACTGCCTCGTGGACCTTCGATGATGTAGGTGGTGAAGCGTTGGCCGTTGGTGATGTTGAGTACTTGGACTTGTTCATATTCACGCATGCCTGATGCATCCATGAGATCGCGGTCCATGGTGAGGCTACCTCGGTATTGCAGGTCGGCTTGAGTGACGGTGGCGCGGTGAATTTTGCTTTTGAACATGGTAATTAACATGACAGACTTCCTTCTCGTGCAGGTTTTACAGAAGCGGGTATATTGGGTTCAAATCGAATGTTGTCAATGAGGCGCGTATTGCCGAGCTGCGCCGCTACGGCAAGCATGACGGGGCCGTTGATGGTGGTCACGGGGGTCATTTCATTTCCGTCTACGAGCGAAACATAATCTATCTCGTCAACATCTTTTGCCAGTGTGGTTTTTACAGCATGCAGGATGGTTTTGGCATTGGTCTCGCCTTGGGCCATAGCTGCTTCGGCCGCAAAGAGTGCTTTGCTTATACACAATGCGCGTGTTCGTTCTTCCACACTAAGATATTGATTACGTGAACTCATTGCCAGACCGTCGGCTTCACGTACGGTGGGTAGGCCGACCACTTCAATGCCCATATCTAAATCGCGGGCCATGCGTTTAATGACGGTAAATTGTTGTCCGTCTTTTAATCCAAAAAAGGCTTTATCCGGCAGGGTAGCATTGAATAGTTTAGTGACAACGGTTGCCACACCGCGGAAGAAATGGGGGCGCGTGATGCCACATAAGCCTTCTTGTAGTCGCTCGACTTCCACGTAGGTTGCATAGTGTTCAGGATACATGCTTGAAGCCTTTGGGGCGTAAATGACATCAACGCCTGCAGCTTGGCATTTAGCACAATCGGATTCGAAGGTGCGTGGGTATTGATCAAAGTCTTCGTGTGGAGCGAATTGGGCCGGATTCACGAAGAGGGTAAGAATGGTGGCATCGCAGCTTTCGACTGAAGCCTTAACCAGACTCAGGTGTCCATCGTGTAGTGCGCCCATGGTGGGAACGCAGCCGACGCTGTTGCCTTTGGCACGTTGTTGGAGTGACCAGTCGCGCATGGCTTTTGGGGAATCGATGATAATCATGAGAATTCGTGCTCCTTGGTGGGGAAGGTCCCTGATTGAACTTCGCTTACATAGTGAGAAAATGCTGTTTCCATTTCGGATTTTACGTCGACAAATGTTTTGGTGAATTTAGTGAAGCCCCAACCTAAGATATCGTGCATGACGAGGACTTGGCCGTCTGTAGCGGCTCCCGCGCCAATGCCTATAGTAGGGCAGGATACCGCAGCGGTTATTTCCGCAGCGAGATCAGCCGGTATGCATTCGAGCACAATGGCGAAGACCCCTAGGGCGTCTAAACCTTTAGCGGATTCCATTAGTTGGGCACGGCTTTCATCGTCGCGACCTTGGACTTTGTATCCGCCAAGAACATTGACAGACTGGGGGGTAAGGCCAAGGTGTCCCATGACAGGGATGCTCGCATTTTGTATGGCAGTGATGGTCTCCCCAAAAATTTCGGGTGGACCTTCTAGTTTAATGCAGTGTGCGCCGCCTTCTGATACCATGCGGCCAGCATTGCGAACGGCTTCTTCAGTACTCACCTGATAGGACATAAAGGGCATGTCACCAATCACCAAAGCATTTTCGGATCCGCGGGAAACCATACGAGTGTGATGGATCATTTCATCGAGGGTAATGGTCAAGGTGGTTTCGTGGCCCATTAATACCATCGCGCAGGAATCGCCCACCAAAAGGGCATCCACTCCGGCTTCATCCATCGCCCGGGCAGACGGGTAATCGTAGGCGGTAAGTACACTTAACTTATCGCCTGAATGTTTGCGTTCCTTAAAAATCGGAACTGACATACGTGGCATGTCTAGACCTCCTGAACCGTGACGTATCGTGCCGTCCCGGTCCCTTCTGGGCTCCAAGCGGAGCGGCTCAGTGGCTAGTAATTACTTATTCGAATGTGGAGTGTTTGGGATGTGTAGCGTGTCGGCCACGGGATGCACTTGGTCTTTGTCCTCAATTGTATCCAATAGCGCCTCAATGGAGTGCCCGCTGTTGGGATCCTTAAGGGTTGGAGCCACTTCGTGTAGGGGAACCAATACAAAGGCTCGCTCACGATAATGGGTATGAGGAATAGTCAATGCTTCCGTGTAAACTGCTACGTCCTCCCAGAGCACAATATCTATGTCGATGATACGCGGCCCCCATCGAGGTCCTGCGCGTCGACCCAGTTGGCTTTCAATCAACTTCACCGCATTCAGGAGTTCAAGCGGCTCAAGGGCCGTCCCGATCTCTACGATGGCATTGTAAAATACCGACTGTTTGGTGTTTCCCCAAGGCGGTGTTTCGTATATCGACGATGTCGTATGTACGTTGATGGATGGATGTTGGTTTAAAGAGTTCACCGCAGCTTGTAAATGCTTAGCCCGGTTCCCTTCGTTTGAGCCAATACTCAACCATACCTGTTGGGAAATACCGTATTTCATTCGGCCCTCACTATAACACAGTTAACGTAAACGCTGCAAAACAAAGAAATGGTGCTGAAATGTATGATTTCAGCACCATTTTATAGGCATTATGGGAGAATTGGTCGAAAATTCGCTAATTTTGCTTGCGTTCCTGTTCTGCGTAGTATTCCCGCATCCGGCGTTCGGTTTTATCAATGGTTTTACGCAATTGCTTGGCTTTTTTCTTGGCATGCGGGTTATCCGGTTCTAGTTCCAATGCCTGCTCCATGTATTCC
>CALLLL010000190.1 GCA_938082445.1 uncultured bacterium | reverse complement strand
GGGTAGTCGCCAGCGGGTGGGTTGGTGATGGTGATAAATACGTTTTGAAGTCCGCCATTTTCGCCGCAGAGTACGCGGTCGGATTTCAGGGGCTTATCGCCGTGCATGGCGTGGCATTTAGGATCGTTGATGTTGGGGATTTCTGTCATCACCGGCGGAGTGCCTTTGAGAGTTACCGTACCTGCCAGTGCAGCTACTGTAGCTTCCGCAACCGGTGTTGGTGCTGGTGCAGGGGCTGGTTCTTCAACAGCCGGAGCCACTACAACAGTTTTTTCAGCAGGCATGGCTTTGTCTTCAGCCTTAGCATCATCAGATGGGGTTGGCGTTTCAACTGGTACTTCAGCTTCGTTTTCATTGGAGCCGGAGTCACCACCACATCCCATGGTAAAGATGGAAAGGGTCAAGGCAAAGATAGCCATGCCCAACCAACGAGTGAGAGATAGATTTTTCATAAGATTAGACCTTTATTTAGTTGTTGCTGTTTTTAAAAAATACACAGCAGCGAGTAAGCAAGCCTCCCGCTGCTGTGTAGATAATTCACAATTGTTTCGCCGGAAACTGTGCCGACTATATCGTTACGATGCCATGCGATTCAAATCGGATTCGATGGCGTTTTGCTTTGCTTTCAAGCGATATTCCATTCGAGTCGATTGAACTTCGCTTTTATCTTTCGCAATGGCCAAGGTTAATGCTGTTATGGCACGCGCGAAAGCTATTTCTTCTTCAATTTTCAGTGTTAGGTCATTATTAACATCGTCATTCATGACTAATTTCCCCCCATGATTGCTATAATCATATAATTAATGGAGTCAAAAGTCAATTATTATTTTGTCAAAAACCACACTATATTGTGGTCTAGGAGAAATCCAAGTCCTTATCTGTGACTGCACCTTCGGAAGCCGAAGCCACGTGGGAGGCATATTTGGCAAGTACTCCTTTGGTGTAGCGTGGCTTGGGTTTTTTCCAGGCCGCTTTACGTTTTTTCATTTCGGAGGCCGAAATATTTAGATTCATGACCCGTTTTTCAGCGTCAATGGTGATGCTGTCGCCGTTTTTGATAAGGGCGATTGGTCCACCGGCTTGGGCTTCAGGAGTTACGTGCCCGACTACGAACCCGTGGCTACCGCCGGAGAATCGACCGTCGGTGATGAGGGCGACGTCTTCGCCGAGGCCTTTACCCATCACTGCGGCAGTGGGGGCGAGCATTTCACGCATGCCGGGTCCGCCTTTGGGGCCTTCGTAGCGGATGACGATGACAGTGCCTTTTTTGATGGTACCGTCGAGGATACGCTGAAGAGCATCCTCTTCGGAGGCAAATACTTTGGCTTTACCGGTGAAGCTTAAGCCTTCTTTACCGGAAATTTTGGCAACGGAGCCTTCGGGTGCGAGGTTACCGTACATGATGACTAAGTGCCCGTCTTTTTTGATAGGATCTTTGAAAGGACGAATGATGTCTTGTCCTTTGGGGTAGTCTTTTACACTGCGCAAGTTTTGTGCAAGAGTTTTCCCGGTAACGGTCATGCAGTCACCGTGGAGAAGTCCTGCTTTGAGCAGACGTTTCATGAGGGGCTGAATGCCGCCGATTTCAACGAGGCGTTGCATGACGTATTTTCCGCTGGGCTTGAGGTCAGCCAAAACAGGCGTTTTCTTGCCGAGGCGGGTGAAGTCATCAATGGAAATTTTTATGCCTACGCTGTGAGCCATGGCGATCATATGGAGAACGGCATTGGTGGATCCGCCGAGTGCGGTCAATACGACGATGGCGTTTTCGAATGCTTTCTTGGTCATGATGTCTTTAGGGCAGATATTTTTCTTGACCAACTCCAGCACGGCTTTACCGGCTTCGGTACAGTCTTTCGCTTTTTCCTTGGAGATAGCCGCTTGTGCGGAGCTGCCAGGAAGACTCATGCCCAAAGCTTCAATGGCAGAGGCCATGGTGTTTGCGGTATACATTCCACCGCAAGAACCGGCACCTGGAATGGATCTGGCTTCGATGCGTTTTAGTTCTTTATCATCGATTTTATCATTGGCATGTGAACCAACGGCTTCAAATACGGAGACGATATCTACGTCTTTGCCTTTATGGATACCGGGCATTATGGTACCGCCGTATACGAAGATGGCGGGACGATTTAAACGACCCAAAGCAATCAAACAACCGGGCATGTTTTTGTCGCACCCCCCGATGGCTACAACGCCATCGAACCATTGACACCCGACTACGGTTTCGATGGAATCGGCGATGACTTCGCGGGATACCAGAGAATATTTCATACCTTCGGTACCCATGGAGATACCGTCAGAAATGGTGATTGTGTTGAACTGTACACCTTTACCACCATTTTTATTGACGCCGGTTTCGACTTTGTCGGCCAAATCGTCAATGTGCATGTTGCATGGGGTGACCATGCTCCAAGTGGACGCAATCCCGACTTGGGGTTTCTTAAAATCTTTATCGGTAAATCCAACAGCATGCAACATGGCACGGGCCGGGGCGCGTTCGGCGGTCTCGGTGATGTGCGATGAATACTGACGCATTTTATCGTCGCAGGTTTTGCTGGAAGCTGGTTTCTTTTTAGTGGTTTTTTTAGCAGGCTTCTTGGCCATGATGATTCTCCAAGTGGATCGGGTTAAACAATAGCGGATAGTGTACTCCGCAACTGGGGGTAAAGGCAAGGAAAGTAGGTGATTTTATGGGGTTATTTGATAGTTGGTAGGCTGAAATCAGCCACCACAGGCAAGTGATCGGAGGCCACTCGGGCTTGGGAGAAGTGGTACACCGAATACATATGGCAATCTAAGCCAGCATTCATGATGTAATCAATTCGTTTTTTAGGATTCACGGTAGGTATGGTGTTGTGACTTGGATGCTCAAGTGGGATCTGGGCCGTGGGGGATACCATGGCTGTAGGTGAATCAACTACACGTGAAAGAAAGGTTGTAATGGATTCTTCTCCCACAACAGCATTGAGATCTCCAGCAAGGATTAAAGGGTTGTTGCCTTTCATATCGTATACGATGTGTTTGGCTTGAGCAAGGCGTTCAGTCTTATTGAGTCCTAAGTGAGTGTTGTACACAGTTAGCGTATTGTTGTCGCCCAGATCTATGTTTGCCCGTTGGCAGCCTCTGGGTTCTTTATTGAGTGGATTGGGCAGAGCGATATTCTCACTGGATATGAAGGGAAATCAGCTGAGGATAGCATTGCCATATTTTCCTTCACCTAAATCTAGGTTCGGGCCATACACGACATGCATATCTAATTTGTCGGCCAACATATTGGGTATATCAAGATTCTTGCTGCGTTTTACATGTTGATCCACTTCTTGTAGGCATACGATATCGGCTTCCATGGCTTCTATTAATTGAGCGATACGGTGCACATCTACTACTCCATCGGTACCTGCAGCATGATGGATATTGTAGGTGGCTATGCGAATAGTCTGAGGCGTTTCAGCGGGAGCGGTGATGAGAAGTGCCGTCAGAATGGATAAAAATGTCATGGTTAAATCCTGTAAACAGTAAATAAATCAGGTGAAATAATAGCATAGACACCCTATTTCGGATAATTTCTTCATTTCGCTACTTGAATATCCATTGAATAAATGAGATCATATCTACCTATTGCGTGATTATGCGCACTGAACATCAAACACACCAAGGAGATTCTTATTATGCGTTTAAAATCTATGTTGACTACGGCTGTAGCTGTGGCTTTATTGGCGGTTGCGCCTGCATTTGCTCAAGGCTTGCCAGAGCACGGTACGGTTAAATCGGCCCTGAAAAAAGTCGTGGCTGAAAAAAATGGTGGATTCGGCTTGAATATGTGGGCAACAGTAGTTGACCGCGATGGCGTAGTAAAAGTGGTTGCTTTCTCAGGTGATGACCGTGGTGATCAATGGCCCGGTAGCCGTGTGATTTCGGCTCAAAAAGCCAACACCGCGAATGCGTTTAGCCTTCCAGGATTGGCATTGTCTACCGCTAACCTGTTCACCGCGACTCAACCCGGTCAAAGCCTATACGGTTTGCAACACAGTAACCCTGTAGATACTGCTGCTGCGTATGGTGGAAATTCAAAGAACATTGGTATGGCCAATGACCCTATGGTTGGTAAGAAAATCGGTGGGGTAAATGTATTCGGTGGTGGACTTCCATTGTACAATTCCAAAGGTACTCTCGTTGGTGCTATTGGTGTGAGTGGTGATAGCTCTACTGCTGACCACAACATTGCATGGAAATTGCGTCATGCGCTTAAGCTTGACTATGTACCCGGTGGTGTAAGTGCTTCCGGCGATGACAACATCGTAAACGACTTCGAAGACGGCACCAGTGTCGGTGGTTGGGGACATCCTTCAACGACTCCTGAAGCGGCTGCGATTGCGAAAGGCTTCCCTAAGACTCACCCTGTGCGTAAAGTGAAGTAAGTAGTAAGCGAATCCAAATGAGTTTAAAGAGTGAGGATGGCCTTGGGCTGTTCTCACTCTTTTTTTATTGGGCCGACGAGGTGAAGATGAAATCTTCATCCGAGATGTGATTAATCTCCCGTTTAAAATCTATTGTAAGACCGGGCCAAAGCGCGACGTTTTTCCCGTTGGCTAATTGGTACCAACTGTGACAGCCTCCAGCTTGCCATACGGTGCTGCTGAGTTCGTTACGAATGCGTTCATTGAAGGCTGTTTGAATACCGCTTTTTACTTCAATCGATTCTGCACGGTGTTGCCGACTGAATTCCAGTAGACGCTGGATAAGACGGATTTGATGTTCAATCATGATGACCACTGAATTGTGCCCAAGTCCAGTGTTCGGCCCCATCAAGGTGAAGAGATTGGGATAACCGGATACACAAGTGCCGTAATAGCCCTCGGCACCGTTTTCCGTGCCCCATTCCTCCTGCAAGCTACGTCCGTTAACTCCAAAAACATCCAAGCCCACAAGGGGCTTGTTGCCGTGAAATCCTGTTCCATAAATAATAACATCGGCTTCAATCTGTTGACCGTTGTCGAGCATGAGACCATTGGGGAGCACGCGATCGATCCCATGCAATTGTAGCGAAACATTTTCTTGACTCAGGGCGGGGTAGTAATCATCGGAGAGTAAGGCTCGTTTACACCCGATGGTATAGTCGGGCGTGACCTGTGCACGTAATTCGGGATCGGGGATACTCTTTTGTATATGCTTGAGTGCCATTCTTTTGGCTATGCCTAACAATTTAGGGCGGCGTGTGAGCCCAAGCCCACGCACTTCATTGTTGGCAAAAATGAGTCCTCGATATATAGTTTGTATGAACGGGAATGTACGAAAGAGTTTTTTTTGCCACAAGGCTATCGCTCGATCCTTGCGCGGGAATATCCACGGCGGTGTGCGTTGGATGATATGGAGCTCTTTGACCGATCCTGCAATGGCGGGGGCAATTTGGATGGTGCTGGCTCCGGTGCCAATGATGACCACGTTTTTGTTTTCTAGGCTGATGTCATGATTCCATTGACCGGAATGCATCACAGCGCCTTGGAAAGCTTCAATGCCGGGAAACTCGGGAATGACAGGGCTGGTTAACGGACCTGAGCCTATGATTAAAAAACGGGTCGTTAGTTGTTCGCCTGATGCTAAGTGAACTGACCATAGCTTGTTGGATTCATCATAATGAAATTCTGTGGCTTTGGTGTTAAAGCGAATGCGGTCGCGAATCCCAAAATCATCTGTGGTGCGAATCAAATAGTCTTTGATTTCATGCCAAGGGGAAAAGGAGCGTGACCAATTGGGGTTTTGCGCAAATGAGAAGGAGTAGAGATGGGAGGGAACATCACATGCACAGCCGGGATAGGTATTTTCGCGCCATGTACCACCGACTTCATCAGCCCGTTCAAGTATGCAAAAATCGCGTTCACCCGATTGTTCTAAGGAGATGGCCATGCCCAGCCCTGAGAATCCGGTTCCAACGATAAGGTAGGTGAAGTCTGGGGAGCAGTGCGTAGATGTATTGGATACCGATGGCATGGAATGCTCCGGTGCAGAGAGTTAAGCCGTGGTTTCGAACAAACTGGAAACCGATTCTTTCAATTCTTCAGCATTAAAGGGCTTTTTTAGATACGCATCAAAACCGTGTTCTTTTAATTTTTCAACTTCAGCATCATCAATAAACCCAGAAATTGCTAAAACGCGCGATGTTTGGGTTTCGGGGCGGGACTTGATACGTTCACACACCATACGTCCATCCATATCGGTCAGTTGAATATCGAGAATGACAACATGGGGGTTGGTTTCTACCACTAAGGCACCAGCATCGTATCCATTGGAGGCCACTGAAATGGTGTAGTCGCCGGTTTTGCTGAGTAAAGCCGGAATGACATCAAGATAGTAGGGGTCATCATCCACCACGAGAATACGTTGTTCATTGTCATCTAAACGATCCAGTGGTATGCCATGGGTGGTCATGAAGCGGCGTAAACTGGCATAGGGGATTCGACGATCACCGCCGGTTCCTAAGCGGTAGCCTTCGATTTGCCCCAAATCAAACCAACGGGAAACAGTATCGGCAGAAACCCCGCAAATACTTGCAACTTCACCGCTAGTAAAGACTTTTGATTCGTTTTTCATGGTCATTCCTTGAGTTCCTGCGCAATGCTACTCATCATATATTCACGGTCTATTAAAGTCAATTTTGCATAGCCAAAGATTTTTATACTTGACAGTTTTGGGGAAAAGAGGTATACTGAAAATATAATCAGTTATAGGGAGCGTGGACTTATGAATCGACTATTGCAACTTGGAATACCCCCAGAAATCGTGGATATTTGGAAAAAGAATGAAAGTGAGCATCTTCTTCCATTGCAGGCCAAATCACTGAAAGAGCATGATTTATTTGGAAATAGTAACCTGCTTATTCAGGCACCGACCAGTTCTGGTAAAACGTTTATCGGAGAGATGGCGGCTATTAAAACAGCTTTACGTCGAAAGAAGGTGATATACCTGGTTCCACTCAAAGCTTTGGCCGAGGAAAAGTATAAAGATTTCCAAGAGAAATACTCAGATTATGGCTTAAAGGTGATTATATCCACGCGGGATCACC
>CALLLL010000189.1 GCA_938082445.1 uncultured bacterium | reverse complement strand
GCTCGAGTTCTTCGAGCTCGTCACTAAGTACTGTATCGATAGAGGCATCGACATGCTCTACATGCATGTATTCTGACTTACATTGAACAGGTTTATCTCGAAACCCCATAAATCCGAACATACGCCCGGTGATCCCTTTATCGACGTGCTCATCCCCAAAGATTTCTTCATAGCTAGGACCAAGATGTTGCGGTGTGATGAGAAATTGGGGTGATACCATCACTTTCCCTTTAACTAGGGTGGTTCTATAGCCTGATTCGATTGCTTCACCAATACAAACATAGGGCAATTCATGGTAGCCCTTGATAATTCCATACTGAGGGGATCGTACCAAGACTGTTTGGTCAAATATGGCCCGCATTTCGCGTGGGTCCAAGCTCATTATTTAAGGGCTCCAAGGTGATCGTGAATTTGATACATAAACGGCTATTTTACCTTAATTTACAATTCGCCTACAACTATGGGGCATTGAGAATAATGGGCATTCCAAGAGCAATGGTTTCAATTCGTATTGCTGAATAGTCTTCTTTGATACGGTACGTTACATTTATCACATCACCTTCGCGAACAGCTTTCCAACTAAGGGGATCGGTGCGTACGTTTTCGCTCAAGGAAAGTATATCTCCTTCATTTAGGGGATCGGGAATATGGATGACACATTCGATAGAGTACGATGGGCTATCGGTTTCTTCCCCCTGTATAATTTTTTTAAGAACTTGTGCGCTTCCCTTTTTGGCCTCACTCCATTCACCTAAGTTACCACCGAGGTATTGAAGGGCAAAAATAAAAAAAAACAGAATTCCAAGCCCAGCATATATCATAAGAGTACGTCGGCGGGTGTTTTCTGCAGTTCGTCCGCGCACATTCCAGTCGAATTTCACATCAGGATCTCGTTTAAACTTGGTAGCCATGCCTTTTTCCTATTGGTTTAATGCAATAATACCTTATTGCCATGGCGATCCCAATCTTGGGCTTTTTTGACACGCCTACGTCAATTGTAGGATGATCTGCCAAATGACTACTCAGTACATGTGGGGCGAATAGTACCAATATGAATATTTTCATTGCAGGTGGTGGACGAGTGGGGTTTCAATTGGCTCGTTTACTCACCATTGATAATCACGACGTTACCGTTATCGAATCAGACCAGAATCAAGTGGATCACATTGATTATTCACTGGATGTGAGCACTGTGTGTGGTCGCTCACAAGATGTTTTATTGCTTCAGCAACTCGGCGTAAGCGAAGCAGACTTATTTATTGCCACGACCGGTGCCGATGAAATTAACTTGATTGCAGCCACAACAGCCAAAGGACTAGGTGCCAAAACGGTAGTGGCTCGAGTTGAAAACCGGATGTATAACGAATCCGATATATTATATGAGACCATCATGGGGATTGATTTTATTATCAGTCCGCAAGCGTTGACAGCGCATGAGACCGTAAATTACATACAAAATCCGGGGATGATCGGAACGGAATCCTTTGGGCATGGTCGCGTACAGATGCTGCAGATTCAAGTAACCAAAGCGCCCCATAGCCCTGATGAATCGCTTAAAGATATCCCATTGCCTGAAGGCGTATTGATTGGTGTGCTCAGCCGTGATGGCAAAGCGAGTATCCCCTATGGAGGATCACAAATCCAAACCAATGATACGGTAATGCTCTTAGGCGAAAAAGAAGGCATAAAAAATGCCAAACATTTATTTCAAGGTGTTGAGGTTCGTAATCAAAATGTGGTGATTATGGGTGGAAGTCGTACGGGTTTAAACCTTGCTCAGTTTTTAGAAAAGGATGACCATAACGTAACCCTAATCGAGTGGAATATGCCTCGATGCAATGAATTGGCTTCAGAGTTACGTAAGACCAAAGTGGTGTGTCGTGATGCTACTTCTCGCATGTCATTGGAACAAGAGAATGTGGACAACACAGATATATTTGTTGCAGCAACACACGATGATGAGCGCAATATTATGGCCAGTGTGTTAGCGAAAGAAGTGGGTGCAAAACGAACTGTGGCCATTGTACACCAACCCGATTTCGCACCACTTGTACGCAAATTAGGCATTGACCATGCGGTTACACCACGTTCATGTATTGCCAATCGTGTGCTGAAATTAACAAGTCAAGCACACAGCCAATCCTTGGCTATGCTAGAAGACGGTCAAATTGAGGTGCTCGAGTTTAAACTTAAAGATGAACATCCGCTACTGGACACCCCAATCACAGAGATTAAATTTCCTAAACGCAGTTTGGTCGGAACTATTTTGCGTAACGATAAAGTAATCATTCCGAGCGGTAACGACACTTTTCAACCAGGTGATACGGTTATAGTCATCGTGAATGAAAAATCCATTGACGCGATCCGCAAACTCTTTCAACTATGAATTATCGCTTAATCAGCAAATATTTAGGTTTTTTTACTGGGGCAATTGGCTTACTGATGTTGCCCTCAATGCTGTGGGCGATGTATTACAGCGAATGGAGTGCCTTCCAAGGCTTTTTACTATCGGTCATTGTGACGGCCTTGATTGCAGGTCTGTTGATCAAATTGGGCGCAACAGCTTCGACGAAAATGTTTCAACGTGAAGCTCTGTTTATGGTAACAAGCTCTTGGTTTGTAGCCGCTATAATTGGCGCCATCCCTTTTGTGTTTACTGGATCCCTCGGCCCAATCGATGCTTTTTTTGAAAGTATGTCAGGGTTTACAACTACGGGCTCTACTGTAATTATCGACATAGAATCTCAAGCAAAAAGTTTATTGTTCTGGCGATCGTTTACCCAGTGGATCGGGGGCGTGGGAATCGTGGTGCTTGCTGTTGCAGTATTGCCCTACTTAGGCGCTGGTGGGAAGCAGCTATATAAAACTGAATCCACGGGAACGGATCCACGGGGGATTACTCCGCGGATTAAAGATACGGCTTCGATGTTGTACAAAACATACTTAGCTTTGACCTTGCTAATGACTATCTTATTAATTATGGCAGGAATGTCATTTTATGATGCCATTTGCCACACTTTGTCGACTTTGTCATCCGGTGGATTTACGACTAAGCAGTTAAGCATTGGTGCTTATGACAGTGTGGCGATTGAGTGGATAGTCATTTTCTTTATGATGGTAGCGGGTACAAGTTTATCGCTAATATTCATGATGTTTGTCAAGGATTGGAAGGCACCGTTTAAAGATGCGGAGTGGCGCACATATATGGGGATTATGATT
Organism: uncultured bacterium; assembly: GCA_938082445.1. Classification (GTDB taxonomy): domain Bacteria; phylum Hydrogenedentota; class Hydrogenedentia; order Hydrogenedentales; genus DTSJ01. Next base: position 3,297 of record CALLLL010000189.1, on the reverse strand, counting down.
GGTGCTTGTATCCTTATTTCTTTAAATCTGATCTTTGGTACACATTTTGAAAATGGTGTAGCGGTAAAGGATGGGTATGGAATTGGTGAAGCGTTTCGAAAAACGATGTTTCAGGTGGTGTCTATAATTACGGGTACAGGGTTTGGTACGGATGATTATGAGCAGTGGCCACATTTTTCACGCATGCTGTTATTTGTGGGGATGTTTTTAGGTGGATGTGCAGGCTCTACAGCAGGTGGGATTAAGATGGTTCGCATTCACATTTTAAGTAAAATGGCTTTTTGGCGAATTGAAAACACTTTTACCCCGAAAACGGTGCGCGCAGTACGTATTAATGACCATGTGATTGATGATGACACCCGCAAGTCAGTAAATACCTTTTTCGTATTGTATATCGGCTGCTTTGCATTTGGTGCGATCTTCATGAGCATGTTGGGATTACCCTTTGAGAGTGCCATGGGATCGGTTGCCGCAACATTAAATAATATCGGGCCAGGCTTCGATATGGTGGGACCAAGTCAGGACTTTTCACAGGTACCCGTGTTGGGCAAACTATTTCTGTCTTTATGCATGGCGATGGGACGACTGGAACTATTCTGTATTTGCGTAATGTTTGTTCCGGATTTTTGGCGTCATCGCTAAGTTAAGATGCAGTTCCGGATTTGAGCAGCCCTTGCTCTTCGGCATAGTCGTGTAACTGCGTACGCAAAATTTTCCGACCACGATACAAGCGTGACATGACAGTTCCAATTGGGCAATCCAATTCTTGTGCGATATCTTTGTACGAACGATCCTCTACATCAGCCATAATCACCACTTTACGGAAATCGATGGGTAAGGTATCAACTGCGATACGCACTTTATCTTCAAAAAGTTCCATCACATCGGTATAGTTTTCGGATTTGGGTGTATACCGCAGACCTGGATCGGGGTAGGATTCATTGGATTCTTCTGCCCCGGAGAGCTCTACCTGAGAAGGACGTCGAGCACGTTGGCGATATTGATTGATATAGGTGTTTCGCAGAATAGTTAACAACCAAGCTTTAATATAGGTACCTTCTTTAAATTTATCATGAAATCGAAGGGCTTTAAGTAGGGTATTATTGACTAAATCTTCCGCATCATTTGCATTACGGGTTAATTTCATGGCAACTGCAAACATCAGATCCAAATGCTCCAACAACAGATTGTCGAAGTCTGATTTTCGATTTAGGCCTTTAATTAGGGGGTCTGTATGATTTATGGTCTCATTCATAGCAATCACCTTAGTTAATATACTAACTGTCGACTACTTATACTATACATATTTTCCAACAAAAGTAAACACTTTTATAACCATATTCAGGGTCTTTTAATCCATAATTGGGGTTCGACTTTATCTTATATAAACATGATACACTATGCGCATGAGTAATGCACCCAATTCAAGTCCGAAAAATTATGCGCAAAGTGTTAAAAATTTTGCACTTAACGACTATTTTGACGCCTGTGGCATCGCCGATGCCGCCCTGTCGGGCCATGAGGCCAGTTATGCCGATTGGCTAGCCAAAGGCTATCATGCGGATATGCAATGGATGGCGCGAAATGTGGAAGACCGTCACGATGTACGCCATAAATTACCCGGAACTGAGTCCGTTGTCGTGGTCATTAAAAACTACTATACCCCCCGCCCTGAGATACCCGAAAATAGCGGAAAAGTATCACGGTATGCATGGGGTAGAGATTATCACAAAGTACTCAAAAAGCCCTTAATACGTCTTGCTAAACATATAGAGTCTTTAGAAGACGGTATACAAACCTATGCCAGTGTGGATACTGGTCCAGTTCGAGAACGCACCTGGGCCCAGAGAGCCGGCATTGGCTCCATTGGAAAAAACAGTCTTGCTCTACGCCGCGACATGGGATCGTGGTTCTTCATTGGTACTATCTTAACCACCCTTAAAATTACACCTGATGCGCCTTCAATGGATATTTGTGGTACATGTACGGCCTGTTTGGATGCTTGCCCTACTCAGGCAATCGTAGAACCTTATCAGGTGGACTCTAATCGGTGCATATCCTATCAAACCATTGAGAACCGTGGTGATATTCCAACAGAATTGCACGAGGCCCATGGGGATTGGGTCTATGGTTGCGATATATGCCAGGATGTTTGCCCATGGAACCGATTTGAAACAACAACAACAGAATCGGATTTTTTTCCTCGCCCCGGCCATGCAAACCCAAATCTAAATGCATTGTTAAAAATGAACGAGGATGAATTTAATGAAGAATTTGCAGGGACGCCTATTCGACGCACTAAACATGCGGGAATGCAGCGCAATGCACGAATTGTTAGTAAAAACATACAGAAATAATTGAAATAATGGAGTTTTTTGTACGAAAAGATTGACAGCTTGGCGGTTTCTTAGCTATCATTTATATAGAAAAACATCTGTATTTATGCAGAAAGAAAGGAAGATCTATGAATGTCACCATCTCTGGAAAACATATGGAAATTACTGATGGTTTACGCGAACATATTGATGGAGGATTAGAACGATTTACCGACCATTTTGATAACACAATTGATGTGAATGTCATTTTGGGAATTGAAAAACATCGACACATTGCCGAAATTAACTTGCATGCAAATGGTTTGCATATCAATGCTAAAAACACATCTGGGGACATGTATTCATCCTTCGATTCAGCATTGAGTAAAATCAACAAGCAAATCCGTAAGCATAAATCTCGGATCAACCGTCACCAGCCACGTACTGCGAAAGAGGCTCGTGAATATGAACACATGGTAATTGATGTTCCATTTTCTCTTGATGAGCCGGTAGATGTTGCCGCGGTTAATGGTAAACATAAAGTGATTGAGCGTGAAAACATTCTGATTAAACATTTAACGGTTGAAGAAGCCGCAATGCAGTTGGATTTATTGCACACTCATTTCTATGTATTTCACAATGCCGACACGGGTAAAGTTAATATCATTACTCCGCATGAAGACGGCACCTATGGATTGATTGAACCATAGATAACTAAGATAATCGAATCATCGCTCAACGCCCTTCAGCCTTTGAGACTGGAGGGCGTTTTTCATTTGTTTATTCAAAACTTGTACTTCATCGAATACGCTGATAAAATCGATGTATAAACCGAATCCAACTGATTGGATGCACTATGAAATTAGACAACCTGGTCGTAAAACGTAAAAAGAGCATGGCTGTCGCGCATCTACTTGAACATTTTGCAGACGATATAGAAGTGATTGCAGGACATCAAGGAATCGGACGCCAGTTGTATATC
>CALLLL010000188.1 GCA_938082445.1 uncultured bacterium | reverse complement strand
GAAAATATTAAAAACTAATTTTAAAGGTCTTATTATAATTAAACAAAAAAATAACGATTTACTACCTACAAAACTACTTGCGGAAACTAATTGGTTTCATTATGTCTACTTCCACTGATGCTCATGTCATGATTCCGTGTCGTCCAGAAGATAAACAAGAGATTGAAGAATATGCATTGAAACACAGCGATCGTGAATCGTCTATTTTGTATGATTTGGCTAAAGAAACCCAAGCGACAATGGAGCATTCAAAAATGACGTCTGGGCATATGCTTGGAACATTTTTACGAATGTTGGTTGGGATTTCTCAGGCGAAAAACGTATTGGAAATCGGGACATTTACGGGATATAGTGCATTATCGATGGCGATGGAATTGCCAGAGGATGGGAAAGTTATAACATTGGATAATGATCCAGAGGCGACTAAAGTGGCCCAGCACTATTGGGATCAAAGTCATTTGGGTAAGCAGATCGAATTGCGTATGGGGCCTGCATTGGAAACGCTGGAAGAATTAGAAGGGCCTTTTGATTTTGTATTTATTGATGCGGATAAAACCGAGTACAAGGCGTATTGGGATGCTGTAATCCCCAAGGTGCGTTCCAAGGGAATTATCGTTGTGGATAATGTTTTGGCCTCGGGGGGCGTATTGAAGCCGTCAACTGAAACCGAGAAGGCGATTTCGGACTTTAATGAATATGTTCGCTACGATCAGCGCGTACACCGTTTGATGATCACCTTGCGTGATGGCGTGACGATTGCCTCAAAGATCTAGCTGATACGATTAGAAGAAAACCATAGCGCAGGCGGATTTCCGCCTGCGCTATTTTTTTGTCTTTACACAAAGAGTTTAAGGGGATCGAATTTGCGGCCAAGGGTTTTGCTTGAATCCACCTTAAACCAATCGTCCAGTACGGAAGCATAGACTCGACGAAAATCAGTGGTGTATTTAAGGTCACCTTTGTCGAGGTCTGTGAGGCTAGGTGTTTTGCCGTGTAAACCAGCTTTGATGTTGTCGCCCATGAGGAACATGGGGGCGGCGGTACCGTGGTCTGTTCCACCACTTTTGTTTTCTTTTACACGGCGGCCAAATTCGGAGAATACGAGTGTAGTGACACGTTTGGCTGTCCCATCTTTTTGTAGTTTCTTTTGGAAGTCTTCCAGTGCAGTACCAACGCCATTGAGTAAGGTGTCATGCTTACCTGCTTGCCCTGCATGCGTATCAAATCCACCACTCGAAACATAGTAAATACGCGTGGCGAGATCGTGTTGAATCAAGCTTGCGATGGATGAAAGTGTGTTGGAAAGAGGCCGTCTTCCTTTACGGTTTGAAACATCATTCATCTTCTTGGCTTTTTCGGCTACATCGCGTACTTCTTGGGAGGAGAGGATAGCACTCGATGTGACGTGGCGTAAAAAGTCGATAGTATCATCGTCTTTGGATTTTGCTTCGTTGATTTTGGTGAAGTTTGTCAGGTTGTCTGCGCCACTGCCTTCATTCCATCCATATTTCAAGGGGTCTTCAAATGCAACACCGTAACCTTTTTCGCCTGTAAACACTTGGGGGCGTTCTTTACCGATGGATACGCCAACTTGCGGTTGAGCGGCACCGCTGCATTCATTGTCGAAATATCGCCCTATCCAACCATTGGACAGGTATTCATCGGAATCGGAGGCTGTGTGCCAGATTTCCATGGAGCGGAAGTGAGAACGTTGCGGGTTGGGATAGCCGATGCCTTGAATGATGGACAACTGTCCGTTGTCGTAGAGATTTTTCATTGAGGAAAATTGGTCGTTCAATGCAAGATCGTCGGTGACCTTAATAAGCCGGTCTTTCTTAAGCCCGATTTGTGGACGCGCGCGATGATAATTATCGTCAGTATGGGGAACGAGCATGTTGAGTCCATCGTTTCCGCCGGAAAGCTGAACGACTACGAGGACGTGGTCATTGTCGAAACCCGCTATGGATTGCGTGGCGGCTTCGGCTGTTCGAGTTAAAAATTGAGGAGCTACTGCGCCGAGGGCGGAGTAGACGCTGGTGTGTTTGAGGAAATCTCTTCGGCTTAAATCGTACATAATCAAAATCCTTATCTGTTGTTAGCAGAGTTGGTATTCAGCGGTGCTGAGTAAAAGGTGGAGGGCAGCATTCTTGTGAGTTGGAGTTAAATCAGCCTGCTTAAGGGGCGATTCAAGACCGTCTTTGGCACCTAAGGCTTCAGCCAGTAATGCTTGCTGTTCTTTGTTTAAAGGTCTAGAAAGGAACCGGTCGCTTAATGCTGTTACGCAATCTTGAGCAGTGGTGAAGGCAAGGTCATCGAAGACTTGATTGGCATCCCATCGATCATAATCACCGTGCTGTGTAATGACCGTTTGATATATTGCCAGTCGTTCTTGAGGCGATTTTGCTTTTTTCATGCGTTGCCTATATTTAAGTGCTTGTTTTTCCGGGAGGGATCGCAGGACTTTGATGAATTCTGCTCTACGGTTCTCCGATACATTATTCTTAGAGTTGTCCGGGGACATGCTGGGTTCCATGCTGGCGTTCATGCTGTCTTCCATTCGCATCATTTCAAGCTCGCCATTGGCTTTGCCAATGCTGACAGGAAGGTTATAACGTGTGAGCAAGGTGTTTGCGTTGATCCAAGTACGTCCACCGTCCCAGCCTTTTACGTTTGGCGGGTAGAAGAGATCTTGACCCAGTTGTTGGGTCGAGCGTGCCATAGAACTGTATGGAGGGTGCTGGATATTCATATCGTGGGCCAATTGTACAATGAATTGTACCGGGCTTTTGATTTGAGAGCCCATTGCTTTCTTATTGTAGAATGCTTCGGAGAGGAAGAGTCGTTCCAGTAAGGGTTTGATTTCGTATCGATTGTTGCGCATTTCGCTAGCCATAGCTTGAATAACTTTTTCATCGGGTTCTTCATGGACGAAGAATGTGTAGAGCTTGGTACTGATGAACTCGGATACCTCGGGTTGTTGGAAGATGATGTTGATAATGTCTTGGCCTTCGAAATTCCCCGTTTGACCTAAAAAGGTTTTTCGGCCTTCATCGTGCACTTTGGTGTTGATGTAAAATTCACCCATGCGATTAAAGGTCCAGCCGGTAAAAGCGCGGGCAGATTCTTTAATGTCGTCTTCAGTGTAATTGCCGATGCCGATGGTGAAGAGTTCCATCAATTCACGGGCCCAGTTTTCGTTGGGCTGTTTTTTTACATTACGGTTGTTGTCAAGATAGACCAGCATCGAGTGGGATTTACCCACTGCCGTTGTGAGTTCTTTAAAGTTCCCTGTGGCATGTAAGCGAAAGAGGTTATTGATTTGTTCATTTGAACGGGAGAGTTTTACTTTCTGAGCCGAAGTCGCGAAATGACCATGCCAGAATAGAGTCATCTTTTCTTCGAGAGGACGGGGGGAATTGACCATACGCTCAAGCCACCATTGTTTGAGCAGCTGCATGGCCTGGCGTTCTTGGCGTTGAACCATGTTTCTTGCTTCACGCCGTTCGATTTCGTCTTTGATTTTGCGCGTTTCAGCGTGGGCTTCTAAGGGAACTAAGAAGGTAGGGGATTCGCCGTATTTGGGAAGTGTATCGTATTCAATCAGTGATTTAACTGATTTTCGATGACCTTGTTTGGTCATATGAGCTACCCGTTCACGGGGGATACCGAAGCCCGCCCGGTTTAATAGGTGTTGAGCTTTTTGGGCGTCCCAGTGCTTTGGGGAGAGCGGTTTAAGTGGATCTGATGCCATAATTCCTCCTGGATATATAGACTGCATATTTCTATATTTATTCTACTATACAATATAGTGCCTGAAACAATGCCATTGGTTACACGAAATTGGCACTAAATGATGATAGGTTTGGGAATAGTTTGATTAATTCTAATCCATTTACAAGTGGGGACATCTATGCTACAGTCGGTCTTTGTCGCTTGGTGTGGATATTCTGGGAGGTAGAGAGTTTATGGCGGGGCAAATAAAAGGGTGTCCGGTGTGTGGTCAACAAAAACAAGCCATCCCAGCGGGAGGTGTATGCCCAGCGTGTGGCGCAAATCCACAGATGAGCGATATGCTGAATGCGGATATGTTTGGTTCTGCTCAGAAGAATGCCCAGAGTTCGACTGAGCCCCCGGTCAATCGCTATACGCCCCGTGAACCGGCTCAAAAACTAACCCTTGGTGCATGGATCAAGGGCACGACCTTATCTATGGTAGTTTGGGGATTGGGTGCTGCGATGGTCATGGCTTTGGTGATTGGTCTTATCGCGCAGTTATTGTTTGGCAGTGCTGATATGGGTGCTTTTTGGGGAGGAGCCAACACCGGATTTTTATTGGGGATTATTTTGGGGAGTACGTGGGGAGCGGCCAGAAAAGATTATGTGGGTATTCTGGGGGATGTTCTCATTGGTGTGATTGTTGGGGCTGTGTGGTCGGCTTTGGGGTATTTGCGTGAATTGATTCTAATAGCCCCTCCCAATGAGCCGATGTATTTGTATATG
>CALLLL010000187.1 GCA_938082445.1 uncultured bacterium | reverse complement strand
CATATTCAAGATCCAGGCATTGACTTCAGAATGTATAGTGATGGGAAATCAACCACACAATATATCGAGCAATTTAATCAGTACAAGGTAGACAAGACGCCAATGGAATCGTTTCAATTGTTGGGAAGCATGGCCAACCCGCAATTAAGAACACCCTTGGATATTCTTGCTGAGTACACTACCAAAGAACCGTTTACAAAATTTTTAAGTGAAGAAATAGACGTTAAACTGATTGGTGAAGAAACAATTAATAAGATTGATTGTGAGCAGATTCAATTTGAGTCCAATGGCGAAATTATTGATATGTGGGTAAGTAAAGGAGCGGAACCATTAGTTCAGCGAGTACGCTCCAGTGCGCCTAAATTATTGGAGATTATAAAGCAACAAGAACAAACGGATGAAATGGACATTTTACTTCAATTGGACTGTTCCCAATGGAGTTTTGAGAAACCAAACACCCAGGAACTGGTCTTTGCCCATGCAAAAGATACTGAATTGGTTGAAGATTTTTATCAACCTTCACCAACACATCAGTTACGTGGAAAGCCTGCCCCTGAAGTAAGTTTGACCAGTATGACAGGAGAAGAGTTTGTCCTTTCTAAGAAAAAAGGGAAGGAAGTGGTGATTTTAGATTTCTGGGCCACATGGTGCGGACCATGCCGCACAGGGATGCCTATTATCTCTAAAGTATCCAAAGAATTTAAGGATAAAGGTGTTAGTCTTTATACTGTCAATGCATCTGAATCGGTAGAGGTTATTGAAAAGTTTTTAGAATCGACCAAACTGGATGTGACTGTATTGTTGGATACAGAACGAAAAGCAGCAACGGCTTATAGCGCAAGTTCTATCCCTACAACAGTAATCATTGGTAAAGATGGTGTTGTGCGCAAAGTTCATGTAGGACTAGACCCATCCACCTATGAGGCAGAATTACGGGCCGAACTCACCGAACTTACCCAGTAAGTTTCTGTATGCATTGTGGTATTTTTTTCTGTTGGTGACTCAAGGAGTCGCCAGCAGTTTTTTTATAAACGAGAATGTTCTTGAGCATCTACTTCAGTAATTAAACGGTCCACTAAAGGTGCTAAGTCTTCTGGCTCTACATGGCTCAGCCAGACATTTTCAGGGAATATCATTATATTTCCGCCCACTTCGCATCGATCCATGCAGCCCGACTTACTCACACGGATTTTGGTGCGATAACCACGCTCTTTTACCATTGCTTTTAGTTGGGCATGTAATTCGATACCCCCTTGACTGGCGCAGCAGATTCGGGCACCTTCTTCCTCACGGCAATTGCAACACACATATACGACTTTTTGGTGGGGCAGGGCATTTGTATCCATAATAGGGGCTCAATCTTTCTGGATTTGACAGCAGAGGCTGTTTTTTTTAGACTTAGGGCTAATCATTATTGTACCAACAAGGAGTTGTTCATGCCCAGCGTGTTGTTGCCCATCGCCCAAGGAAGCGAAGAATTAGAATTAGTCACAATTATTGATGTACTTCGCCGTGCATCCATTGAGGTGACCGTAGCCAGTTTGGATGGTGAAATCATTACTGGAAGCCAAGGTACTCGAATCGTTCCCGATACTTCTATCGATGAAGCGCAATCAAATGTCTATGATATGGTTGTGCTGCCGGGTGGTTTACCAGGAACCGATCATTTAAACAATGATCCACGCATCCATTCTCTAATAAAGGAGACCATCGAAGCCGGTAACGCAGTCGGTGCCATCTGTGCTGCACCGAAAGTCTTGGCCAGTGCTGGAGTGTTGGAAGGAAAACGTGCAACCTGCTACCCTAGCTTTTTGGACAACTTTGGCCCTGAATTGGTCTCCACTGGAAATGCAGTAGAGTGGGATGGCAATGTGGTTACCTCGCGTGGCCCTGGAACCGCGATGGATTTTGCATTAACATTGATAGAAGTGTTGATCGATGCCACTAAACGAAACGAAATAGAAGCCGGTCTTGTTCGGACTTAAGTTGTTATTTTAAGAAAGGTATATACCCCATGATTTCAAGAACTAAAATACGCTCCGTTATCGCCAGTATCTTCGCCATCATTGTATTGCTGGTATTTTTGGCTTTTTTCTCCAGCTATATGGGGTGGAATTTGCCTATCATCAGCAACATTGCCAATATGCTTGGGTTTAACGGCTAAACATCAGGCAATTCATGCAGGGTGATATTTCGGAAGTGGATTTCAGCCCCTTCCGATTGCACCTGAATGCGTCCATGACGTGGGAATACATCCACGGATTTATTCACTACTACACCATTAAGTGTGATAGTGATTTCACCATCGACGACCAAGCACTCTAAGCGGTTCCATTCACCGACTGGTTTCTCCACGTCTTGTGCGCCACGAAAATTGATGGTATCGGACCAACTTGGGTCACGTCCCCACCAATTGATGCGACCGCCATTAATGGTTTGTGGAGTACCGCCTTCTTTGTAAATCCACGAGCTGCCCTGTTTTTCGTCCGCCACTTCACACGTTAAACGATAATTGTCCGTTCCATTTCCGACTACAATAAAATCACCCGTGCCGCCTTCAATAATTTGACACTCAATGGAATGCATCCAAATACCACTGTACCCGCCGTCTTCCCCTATTGAATTTAGTAAAATACCGCTATCACGCGTTTTATCTTCGCGAGGTGCATGTGTATCCGGTCCCCAACGAAACTCTGTGACGAGATGATAGTTTTTATACTCCTCGTGAGTTGTAATACAGCCCCATTCCTCGCCCGATATCACTAAAAGCCCATCCTTCACAGTGAATACACCCTTGGGGTCTGTGTCCCGTCCACGATCGCGGATAAAGGTGTACCACTGATCCAAATCGGACCCATCAAACAGAGCGATTGTTTCGCCTTTGGTACAGCATTTTGGTGTTAGATGGGCACAGCCTGCAAACAGGCAGCTCATAGCAATTAATGTGGCAAAGGTACGGATTTTCAAGGGGTAGTCTCCTGGTTTAAAAAGATTTTATGCTAATGGTAAGCTGACTGGGCCGCCTTCTTCGCCCGACTTATCTGCCGCCAATACAATTTCATGAGTGATATACGCATCGGCAATGTTTACATGGGATTCAACATCATTCTGTATACATTCCACAAAATGATCCACTTCATGCTTGAAGGGGTGATGCGCTACATCGCCGCTATCGGGCATGACAGTCGGGATATCTACCCAGTCTGTTTGACCGGGGAAGCTCTTGCGTGAAAAAAGTTTATTATTTTTAAACGTACCTTCTGTTCCAACTAAGTTGATGTTGAAAACATAGGGCTGTATGCACTCGATACAAGAGGCCACTTTACCGATGCGACCATCCTCAAACTTTAATAGGGTGACAGTGGTGGGGGCATATTCATAGGCTTCAAACTCAGGCCCGTCCCCGCGTGTGGCATATTGAGTCACTTCAACCACTTTTCCGCCCATGAAATACCGTAGAGCATCCAGAGCATGGCACCCTGCCGATAATAAGGAGCTTCCTGCCATTTCTTTCTTAATGTTCCAAGAATACTGGCCGTACCAAGGGCCGATGCCGTGGAAATAATCCACTTCGCCAAAATATACGCGACCCAATGTGTCTTCGGCCAGTTGTTGTTTAATGATATCGAATAGAGGGTTCCAGCGCAGCACAAAACTCACCACAGATTTTACTTTTGCTTCAGCAACGGCATCGCGAATCGCACGAATGTCTTCCAGAGTGTTGGCCATCGCTTTTTCGAGCAGGATATGCTTGCCGGCCTGTGCCGCTTTTACAGCTTGCTCAGCGTGCACATTCGGCGGAGTAGCAATAGAAATGACGTCCAAACCTTCATGTGCAAGCATTGCGTCGTAATCGGTGTAATGCGTACACTCCAATGAGCATTTATCGGCTTTGGCTTGCACCTTCTCTGCAGAGCGTCCGCACAAGGCGACCACTTCGGTGTGTGGGTTATTTTGAAAGGCTGCAATGTGTTCACCTGACACCCAACCTGTACCTACAATACCGACTTTCAACTGACTCATAACTAGACCCTCACTGTGATTGGAAAAATGTGCAACAAACGAATATCCAGCATATCAAAAAAGACGCCCGATTCAAACTAGTTTAGGGAGTAATTGATTCCATCCTTGTGCCTAGCCTATAGTTAAATACTTAACCAATATTGAATTATTTGGAGCGGGGAATGATGAAGATATTTGCAATGGTAAACATCCTTTTGAGCCTTCTATGTATAAGTATCGTACATGCGCAAGGTATCGAGGCTGATTTAAGAGCACGCATGGAGAACGTCTCTAGAGAGCATCCACGCTTATTTGTCACAGGAGATGAATGGCCAGCGCTTGAAGCCCGTGTAATGGGGGACCCCCTGCTAAAGAAAACGTATGAGCACATTCTGGCCAATGCCAATGGTTTCTTTGACCTCCCCTTACTCAAACGTGAAAAAACAGGTAGGCGATTGCTTGGTGTCTCTCGGACATGTTTACGACGCGTAAGCTATCTCGCTATGGCGTATCGAATGAGTGGGGACAAAAAGTATGCCCTGCGTGCACAAGAAGAAATGTTGGCTGTAGCACATTTTTCGGATTGGAATCCGAGTCACTTTCTGGATGTAGCTGAAATGACTGCAGCTCTTGCTATCGGTTATGACTGGACCTATGATGCGCTGGATCCAAGATCGCGTGATATTATCCGAGATGCCATCATCAGTAAAGGTCTAAAAGCTTCACTCAAGGGCGGTTGGTGGGTTAGCGGAGAAAATAACTGGAATCAGGTGTGCCATGGCGGGCTTACCCTAGGGGCTCTTGCAGTGCTCGAAGATGAACCTGAACTTGCTCACACTATCATAGCACGTGGGATCAAAAATCTGCCTACAGCCATGCACGAGTATGAACCTGATGGCGTCTACCCCGAAGGACCGACGTATTGGAAATACGGAACCAGTTTCAATGTTGTCATGATTGCTGCTCTCGAATCGGTTCTCGACAGTCATTTCGGATTACTGGATGCGAAGGGATTTAAAAAAAGCCCCTATTTCTATATGCATGAAGTTGGGTCTGTTGGACAGTTCTTTAACTTTGCTGATAACGGATTAAACGGTGGCGTGTCAGTTTCTATGCATTGGTTTGCCAATAAGTTAAACGACCCGGGCTTGTTATGGCATGAATGGACTGAGCTCGAAGCCCTAGTGAGCACTACGCCCAATCCCGATTCCGGCAGTAAACGTATGCTTGCTTTTATGCTCACATGGGCACAACCCCGAGAGTCTGTTGAAGCTCCAAAAGAAACTTTCTGGTCAGGCAATGGCGACTCACCTGTGGTGCTTACCCGTAGCGGTTGGGATACGCAAGATACTTTTCTCGCTTTCAAAGGCGGTTCTCCAAGCACCAATCACGGGCACATGGATGTCGGCTCATTTGTACTCGATATGCTCGGTGAGCGTTGGGCCATCGACCTCGGACCTCAGAGCTATCACAGCCTAGAATCTAAAGGCATTGACCTTTGGAACCGTAAACAGGACAGTGGACGTTGGACCGTATTCCGACTTAATAACCACAGTCACAACACCCTTTCCGTAAATGGACAGTTACAGAAGGTGTATGGAAAGGCACCTATTGTGGAAATTGAAAGTAAAGGTCGGGAACCCTATGCGGTCATCGATATGTCTGAAGTGTATAAAGGTCAGTTAGAATCCGTACAGCGCAGATTTCAACGCCGAGAAGATTGGGTGCGTATTCAAGATGATTTAGTGAATATGGATGCCGATACATCGGTGCGATGGGGGATGACTACCCGAGCGAAGGTCAGCATTCGTGATGGAGGGAATTGGGCCATTATGGAACAGGGAGAATCGCAAGTAGCTTTAACAGTTCTTTCTCCTGAAAAAATACAGCTAAAAGTGGAGTCCGCTGAAAAAGGTCCACGAGATTTTGATACCACAAATCCCGGTGTGCGCCGCATTGTTTTTGATATTCCAGTAAAAGCATCAGCATCACAACGCATTCTAGTACACATTGGAACTCTGGATAGTTCTCCTAGTGTTGAGTCCCCAAGTGGACTTAATTAAACTGAATTATCTAAGCAATCTCAACATGAATCTTCACAATATCCGCGCCATCTTTGTCCCATTTGTCCAAGGTGGCCGGAGCATCAGCTAAGGGTACCGTTAAAGTAACGATTTGTTCTAAGGGTACATTGCCAGAACGAATCGCTGCCATCACTTCTTCGAAATTCTGACGTGTTGCATTGCGCGATCCCATAATGTCCAATTCTTTTTTTACAAACTGTGCAGTATCGTAAGTCACATGCGTTTTAGCATAACCGATGTAGACTACACGTCCCGTAAAGCACACCGCATCAATGGCAGCCACGAAGGTGATGGGGGAGCCGACAGCTTCGATGATGACATCCGCACCCAATCCATTTGTCAGCGCCAATACTTCATCAACAAGAGAAGCATTTTTTGCGTTAATAAGTTCTGTCGCCCCAGCTGCTTTAGCCACAGCCAGTTTATGGTCATCTAAATCCACGGCGACCACGCGTGCTCCACGTACAGCGGCCCCGGCAATACACCCAAGCCCAATCGCACCACAGCCCAAGACCACGAAGGTATCCTGATCGCTTGTGCGGCCGCGTTCCACAGCATGGAAGCCCACAGCCATCGGTTCAATTAATGCTGTTTCAGAATAATTAAGCCCCTCAGCCGAAATTAACTTTCCCCAAGGTTGTGTGATGTGTTCTGTAAACGCACCTGGACGTTGCACACCCAGTGTAGCATTGTGTTCACAGGCATGATGACGATTATTTTTACACGAAGCACACTCTCCGCAATTCGTATAAGGATACACGGTTACTACATCGCCTACCTTGAAGGTGTCTGGTACTTCAGAACCAACTTCTTCAATCACGGCAGCTATTTCATGGCCTGGCACACGCGGATAGGTCACGAGCGGATTTACGCCTCGGTAGGTCGAAAGATCAGTGCCGCATATACCTACAGTTTTAATTCCCAGCAATACATGATCGGCCGGAAGTGAGTCTGGAGCATCCATGGTGATGATGCTGGCGTGATCTGGTTTGTCGATACTAAGCGCTTGCATGATTGATTACCTTCTTTTTTTACACTATACTTAATCGATATTATACTTGGCATACGGCCTAAGTATCCATGCTTAAAGGAAATAAGAGTGTCTACCATTAAATCCAGTGTAACCATCAGTCTTGTGGATGAGGCCCGTGGCGGTCCTTTTGTGTTTTGGGATGATATTAATACCAGCTGTGCCGAAGCCAAACGCTTGGGCTTTGACGCCGTGGAACTTTTTGCGCCAGGCCCCGATTTTATATCTCGTGATGAAGTTCAGGCCTCCTTGGACGAGTATGAGCTCGAAATGGCTGCAGTAGGCACGGGGGCAGGCATGGTGATCCATGGCTTATCTTTATCCGATCACGATGAAGCCCGCCGTGAAGAAGCCTGCGGATTTGTACGCTCCATGATTGATTTCGGTGCGGCCTTTAATGCACCTGCCATTATTGGCTCGATGCAAGGTAAAGCTCCCAGTGCAGACGAAATAGACTATACCCGAGATTTATTAACCGAGTCATTAGAAAGTTTGGGGCACTACGCGGCGGAATACAACATTCCATTACTTTTCGAACCACTCAATCGTTATGAAAGTAATTTGTCAAACACACTCAGCAGTGCTGTCGCAATCATTCAAGATCAGTCCAGCAAAAACATTAAAATCCTTGCAGATTTGTTCCATATGAACATTGAAGAAAAGGACATGCCTCATTCAATTCGCGATGCTGCTAATCTAATCGGTCATGTTCATTTTGCCGATACCAACCGCCGTTCGATTGGAATGGGACATCTTGATGTGCAACCCATCGTAGATACCTTGAAGGAGATTAAGTACGAGGGGTATGTGTCGGCTGAAGTCTTTGCATGGCCCAACCCCTTGGATGCGGCGGTGCAAACCAAATATAGTTACGATATTTACTTTGGATTGGAGGATAAATAAATGCTGAAACATACGCTGATCCATCCGCAACTGAACGAAATTCTTGGGCGTGCCGGGCACCATGCCAAAATTTTAATAGCTGACGGAAATTATCCTTGCTCCACAGCAAAGGGACCTAACGCCGAAGTCGTGAGTTTGAATCTGGCCCCTGGTTTATTGACTGTGTCGCAAGTGCTCGAAGTGTTGTGTAGCGCCATCCCCATTGATGCTGTGAATACCATGGGAATTCCAGCCGATGACCCCTATGCCTCTGAAGGCGATCCGCCGGTTTGGGCCGATTACCGTCGAATTTTAGATGAACAAGGCCTGCCTTTGGAGCTCGAGCCCATTGATAAATGGGACTTTTATGATGCGGTGGCTTCCAATGACCATGTGCTCACGGTCCAGACAGCCGACCAGGCACTATGGGGTAATGTACTACTGACCATGGGTTGCCGGGTCTAAGCGGAAAGGAACCTATGATGGAACAGCGCGCTCTGGGCAACACTGGATTAACTCTGCCCAAAATAAGTTTCGGGGCTTCGTCCCTTGGCGAAGAATTTGGTCCCGTGGATCTTAACGAAGCACTACGTGTTGTACGTAGTGCCATTGATCTCGGTTTAAATTTTATAGACACCTCTCCGTTCTACGGACGGGGAATGTCTGAAGTGCTTTTGGGAATCGCCTTACGTGATGTACCGCGTGACGAATATATTTTGGGAACCAAGCTTGGTCGGTATTCACATGAGCATTTCGATTTTTCTGCCAAGCGTGTGGTCGAAAGTGTCGACATAAGTTTATCGCGCATGGGCGTGGACTATCTCGATATCTGTTTATGTCATGACATTGAATTTGTCGATATCAATCAAATCTGGGAAGAAACATTACCCGCCTTGCGTAAAGTACAAGAGCAAGGGAAGGTGAAGAATGTGGGCATCTCTGGATATCCGATGCACATCTTTAAAGAGGTGTTGAAACGCACCGATCTTGACGTCATGCTTTCCTATAATCATTATACACTGCAAAACACACAGTTCGAGGAATTGGTTACTTTGGCGCAAGAAAAAGGTATCGGTATGATGAACGCTGCGCCATTCTGTGCCCGATTGCTCACAAACTTGCCGTTGCCTCCGTGGCATAGGGCCACCGATGAAGTACGTGCTTGTGCGCGAAATGCCGCTGAAGCTTGTGCTGCAAAAGGGGTCGATATTGCTCAATTAGCAGTCCAATTCTCCTGTGCCAATCCTGCAATGAGTACCTGTATTGTCGGCTCGGCGCGTACAGAAGAAATTGAAAAGGTGGCGCATTGGGCCAATGAGGTGATGGACGAAGAGCTGCTTCAGGAAGTGTTGGAGATTATGAAACCCATTCACAATTGGCATCACATTGAAGGGCGACCTGAAAATAATGATGCTTAGTCAAGAAACGGAAAAAGTTTTATCAAGTCATCGCGTGTAGGCTGATGGCCATACTCCGAGATTTCATAGCACTCAGCATACCTTACCGATGCTGTATGTGACTCAGAATACCATTGGTTCAACGCTGGGCGTAGCTGCTCTGTAATACCGCTCAGCAAAGGGCCCCATTGGCCTTCTAGCCAAGTCAGTCGTGCTTCAGCATCTTCTGGTAATGTGTTTAATGTTTTCATATGCCATGGAAGCCATTCATAAAATTGCGAATCCATTGCGTCAAAGAGTTTCCACTTAATATCCATGACGGCATCAACATCAACTGCCACATCCGGCTGAAAGGGATAGGGGCGTTGGAAATGGTCCATGAAATACATAAATACCGGATTGTCACGTAAGGCCGGTACGTCAGGCTCAAATTGAGGTACAGTCACCATGTAGGCAGCATCTTGTACCACTTGCGAAGTGTAGCGATGATCGGGATGATAATCGTTTGGGCGGTGGGTAATGACCAAATCAGCCTTGCATTCACGAATCATGCGTACAACTTGTTTTCGAACTGCAAGTGTGGGTTCCAACTCACCATCTGGAATATCAAAGACAATAGACTGAGCGTTAACTAGACTGGCTGATCGCAAGGATTCCTCCTTGCGGCGTGTAGCCAATTCTGCTCCATTAAGGGTTTGATGCCCCTTGTCCCCATTGGTCATGGAAGCTATTGTGACCTTAAATCCCGCCTTCTGCCATAAGGCAATGGTGCCGCCTGCGACTACTTCACTGTCATCGGGATGTGCACCAATGAGTAAGATATTCATGCAGGGGCCGAATTACTTAAACGTTACACGCATAGGATTGCTCATACGTACTGTAGGTGCTGAATCAGTGGGGCCAGGTGAATCCAAGGTCAGCGTTTTTTCGTCCACTCCATGGTAAAATTCGATAGTGCACTTAGCTGTAACCAAATACGAATTTCCTGGAGCGGCTTCAAGGTGAGACATAATATCGAATACTTTCATATGTAAATCACCCTTGGCATTTTCACCTGTGATGTATGCAAATGATTCGACCTCTTTGTCTTCAACGTATAATTTCACTGTCCCGCGATATGCATGGCCTGGGAAATTTTCAGCATTTCCATTAAAGACATTCATATTTAATACTTCAGGATATGGGGCAGAAATTGTCGCACTGGCTAATGCCATACGCTTGCGTTCATTTTCTGTTTCAGAATGCTCAACAGTGTCACTATACGAGCTTGGGTCTAAAGTGACCGCTAAGGCCATTTGGGATTCTACATCACCTATACCCAGATTGTTCAGATTGGTTAAATCAACCACATTATCTTTATCCAGCATAATTGGTTTACCGGTATTCTTGTTTGCTTCTTCACTCAGACTGTAATTGGATTCATTACTGTCTGTGCAAGAAACGGCTAAAGTCATTGCAGCCAATAAAGTGATGAATGTACGCATGTCTAATATTCCTGATTTAAAATAAATAGTTAAAAACGTTATAAATGAATAAGGATTGTACCAAATATTCACTGAGCAAAGAAAATCAGCCTCCTTTCTTCATAGAAAGAAGGCTGATCAAAAAAACACCTTAATTGTGTCTAATTATTCCCCGGTCCACTCACCAAAATCACACCCTTCTTCAATCCAGCGCTTAATAAGGTCGATTTGTTCATCCGGTAAAGGCTCATTTTTTGCAGGCATAAAGTCAGGATCGTCTTCATCCAAGGCGATTAACTCATAGAACGTACTGTCTTCAGGGCTGCCCGGTTCAAGTACTGGACCAAACTCACCGCCTGCTAATATAAAGGCTTTGGTATCTAATCTAAGTTCGCCTTCTTGTTCTTCGGCGTCGTGACACTCTAAGCAGCTGGCTTCAATAATAGGCCAAATATGCTTTACAAAATCCACTTTCCCGCCTTCTTCTAATTCGGCAGTGTCAATTTCTGCAGGAGCCATATCCGGTTTTTCCAGCTCGATGACATTCGCTCCGTCACCAAAATCCGCTCCGCGATCAATCCATTGCATAATGGCCAAAATTTCATCGCTATTGAGTGCGCCTTTCCCACTCGGCGGCATTAAGTCATTATGTTCACCAGGCAAGGCAATTAAACGTACCAATTCACTACCGATAGCATTGCCTGGTATGACAGCTTCTTTACCGCTCTCGCCAGGAGTCAACATCAACTCACGCGTTTGTAATTGGTATTCACCTTTTTGTTTTGATTCACTGTGGCATTCATAACATTGAGCTTTTAGTATGGGTTGGATTACATCCGCATAGGTACTACCGGAATCTACAGGTGTTTTATTGGAGGAGTGAATGAACTCAGGAATCGGAATAGAAGGGTGCATATTTTCGAAGAGATACTCTTCACCATGGGTTAAGTTCCCACCGTAATGCCCGGTGATCGTTAGTGCTACCATAATGGCAACTAAAATACCGCGATACGCGTGACGAATGCGGTGTTTTAATGTGTAGCTATAAAATGCGCGTACAACAATCGCTAGAACGCACAAAATGGACATAATGGTTCCCGACCAAAGGTGGCGATTTAAGGTTGTTTCATCATAGCCCCCTTCCCATGATAGAAACCAACCAAAAGCCGATGCCGTGATCGCGGCAAAGGTTCCTACAATGAGCAATAGCCAATGGGCAGGCTCGATGTTTTGAAAGGCCCGGAAAATATAAAAGACTTCAAGAACGAACAAAATCATCAACACACCAATAGGGAAGTGCAAAATTAGTGGGTGAAAACGACCCAACATAGGAGTCCACTCAGATGTCTTTAAATTTTTCACCACAGTCAATGAGGCAATAAATCCTTCGTCATCGCCAGCATCCGTTTTGGTGGCTTCGACTTCTTGTTCGTTTTTGTCCGCATCAGTAGCATCATCGGAGTGTTCACTATCGTCTACATCTTCAGCAGTAAGTTCACCTTCATCGGAGTCATCACTGGTCGGGTTTTCTGAAACGGGTGCCGCATCCGATTCTGTAGAAGATTGGGTATCTACAGTCTCAGGGGGGCTCACAGCATCGCCATCTTGGGCTAAAACCGATACCGTTGAAAAACATCCCAATAACAGGGCAATCATTGTGCAGACAAGGGCGATACTTTTTTTCACGTGTAGACGTCTCCGTGGTTCATGCAAACTGGTCATAATAGTAGACTCTTTAGTCTACCATCATACCCAAGCCAACCTTAGGGAAGCAACCCATGTTTAGGCCTTATGGGGCAATAAAAAATGGCTCCATACAAGTGCATGGAGCCATTTTAAGAAGTCTGATTTTAGTAAGCGCTATATCTTAATAATGATGTTCTTGATATACAGACGGCGGGCTACTAAATATATAAAGCCCCAATACAGTACAAACGAGCCAAAGACTATAAATGCACTTGTCGTTTCTTCCATGTTTCTTCCAGGGGCGAAGGTATTCATGAGGAAACCGGGCAGCCATTCTCGTGCAGCAGCAGTCTCCGTGTAATCCTGAAAGTTACTAAACATTTCCAATGTCAGAGATTGGAAGATATAAATTGCCAGCGGATTCAGTCCTACAACCTTCATCATAGGAATGTTGATTCCTAAAATATCCACGATAATATAGAAGGCTAAAAGGTGGAACACACATAGAGCTCCAGCCCACAAGGGGAAGGGCATGGTTACATAATTTTTAGAGAAAACCCAAGCATTTGCAGTCCGAGGAGTTTCTTCAGGAGCATTGGCAGCCAGATTAGTCAATGTGGATACGCCTACTTCTTTAAGTTTATTCCAATCGCGTGCCTGTACGGCAACTAATGCTTCCTCATTATCTTTAAATGTGCTTTCGAGAATACCCGGACTTTTTCGTACTATAGTATTTACATTACTTCGCGCTTTTCCGGATAATTGCTGCTCTTTACTTGCGATAAGTGTCGCTAGTTTAGCTTCATCCGCATCAGGGTTTGCGGCTTTTATTTCGGCAATATCGTCAGCGCTGGCGCTTACTGCATAATCCGTCATAATCATACTGGCAATATAGGGCTCAGCTTTGCTGTAGTAGTTTTGCGTACCAATACACTTCACACTCCAGCCGGCTATGGCCAACACAACGCCCATGACAGATAAGCCTGTGAGGATTTTTGTTCGGTTTTGAGTGCGCATGATGTCATATGCAATCGTACCCATGATTAACATGAATGCCCAGCCCCAGTGGCCAATGAGTCCACCGTTGATTTGAACACTAAGTAAATCACCACGCAAGGGAAGGAAGGTAGTTATGAACGGCCAATCCAATTCACGGCCATATTTACCCATACGCAATAACCATTCACCATATGAAGTAAAAGAGAAAATTAATTGAAAGGCTACGATAAGTCCAAGTGCGTAGGCCACACGTACGGGCCATTTTTTATCAACGATCAATACGGAGACCAAGCCTGCAAGTCCAATGCTCATTAAAGCATCCCAAAGCCAGCCTGTGTAAATAGCAAATGCTATGAGTACCAAGGTGAAATAACGCTTTGCCATGCCTTTACGTGCAGGTCCGGGTTCCATGTGCTTGATTCGGTTTATCCAGGAAAGACGCATCCCAATACCTACTACAAACATAAATATAGGGGCAATCGTATCAGCATAAGTCATAAATTCACCGTGGTGGTGAAGTTGCTTGCCAAAGGCCCACTCTAACAATGTGCTAAATGCACCTTCGCCCTTGACCCATTCGGTGTCATAGTGACCGAAAAAGTTTACCAACAACATGCCGAAAATGGCATATCCACGATATTGATCCAATGATTGAATTCGGCTTGTATTGGGGGCTGTTCCTGCTGCTTCTGACATAGTGATACCTCTTTCGTTCTATAGGAATACAAATAAACAATGCTAGAAATGCAAATGAATCTATACTGTAGCATGATTCCGATTGTTCATCCAAGGAAAAACAATAAAAACGAGATAAAGCGAATTCTAGAGCCTTATCTCGTAAAATAACCTGCTTATGCAGAGCTCATTATTTCTGGTTGGCTAAATACTCCACCAAATCACGTAATTCAGACATAGACAAAAAGCTCACTAAGTCACCCGGCATGGACGATAGGTCTCGCCACTGGTCTACAATCTCGGCTTTATCAAAGGCCACCTGTGTTCGTGCTTCCGGCGAATCCTCAGCCACCACATCTACAATACTGTGTGGGTTTTTAGACGTTGCTAATCGAGCCATTTCAGCCGAATCCAGTTCAAGAACCAAGGTTGTCTCATCATCCTTAACGACTCGTCCTGCGACTTCATCGCCGCTTTTGAGTTCTATAAAGACATTTTCAAAGCCCTCAGCGATTGTAGCATTGGGCAAGGCCACTGCTTCCAGAATCTGACGGCGATTCAACCGTTCAGCGACTGTACTTAGATCCGGTCCAACTTCACTACCGTGTGTTTGCGATAGTGAGTGGCAACGCATACATTGAGTCGCCGCTTTTTTCTCAAAAATGTCTCGCCCTCGGCGTCTGTTACCGCCTTCAAGCGCAGGTAAATATTTCGCAATTGATTCAGGATCTGTGAAGCTTGCGTGATAGGCAACAATGGCTTCTTTCACTTTTGCCGATGGAGACACTTCTGCAGCTTCGATGATATCAACCTGGATTTCTTTATCTGCTTTTCCTTCAACTAAGCTTTTCACGCGATTGAGCAAAACTGCTTCGGCGTCGGCACCAGCAATGGATCCCAGCGCTTTAAATGCCGTCTGCTTTTCACTCGTCAAACCGGTGTTGATGGCATTGTCCAGCAATGGGACTGCTGCAACTGGATCTAATTTCGCTAGTTGCTCAATACCCGCCAAGCGAATGGTAGACGACTTTGCTTCCATTGCTTTATGAATGGCTTTTTCAAAAAGCTTGGTTTCCAAAGAACCCAAGGCCTTTAATGCAGCAATACGAACATCTTTTTTGAACTGTTTATCACTGAGTAATGCATACAAGGTGTGATCAGCACTATTGACCTTATAGGTTTGCACAAAAGTCATTGCGGCCAATTGTAACTCGACAGTATCTGAACTCAAGGCATTATTCATTAATGAGATTTTGAGGTCTTCAGACAAATCCAATGCACGAGGTTCCAATGGGCGCCACATACCATTTACACGGTCCAAAGCAGGGGGCTGTTCCCATTCCATCAGATTTTTCAGGGTTTCGAGGCGAATAGCTTCTGGTACGGTTTCGTCGACGGCATACCCCGCCAATGCTTCAGCAGAGGCTTTATCGCCGGTACGGTACAGGGCATTAATGCTTCGGCGTGCATAGGCCATGTTTTCCCAAGGGATGTTGGTTTGTTGAGTCAGTGCCGGATACGCATCTGTGATGTGCCCATCATGGATGGCACGTACCACTTCTTCTTGGATAAATGCATCGTCGTCATGCATGAATTCAGCTACTTTTGCACTTTCCATTCGGCGAAGGGCCAGTACAGCAGCCAAGCGAACAGCTTTATCGCTATAATTGCTAAGTGATGCGAGTTTGACTGCCGGTGTTGTTCCGGTTAAGCCAACGACTCCTGCATGCCGTATATAAGGATCGCGGTTTGCATTCTCTTTCAACATAGTAACAATGGCTTGAGCAGCTACTTTGGAGCGTTGGCCTTGCAGACCCAACGCTGTTGCAGCAAAGAAACGAGGGCGGGATTCAGGATCGCTTAGCATTGCGATTAATTCTGATTGCCCTAATCCATTTTTAGCTTCACCTAAAGCGCGGGCAGCTTGTGCGCGAACACGTCGATCTTGGTGGCTCAATAAAGCCACTAATTCTTGTCCTTCAATGTCGCCAGCGATTAATAATTGCCACAGTCCCCAGACACCGTGTAAGCGCGTGAATTGATCGTCGGATGCGATTGCTTGTTGAAAAGTTGCGACGGCTTTAGCACCGTGATCGGCTAAAGCAAATTGTGCTTCGTTGCGTACACGCATGTCCACATGTCCGAGCAGTTTGACCAGTTCATCTGTGGAGCGTCCGACCATTCCTTCGGCAAGTAAGGATTTCGTTTCTTGTACTTCAGGACGTTCTTCAACACCGGGTTCTGCGATGCGGTAAATACGGCCTTTTTGAGGTTTTTCCCAACCGGCAACCCAGTCGGTGGCATACATGCCTCCGTCCATTCCGAAATCACAATCGGTAACAAGCATTTGTTTTACGAAATCATGTCTATCTGCAATCATGAATCCGGCACCATCTTCATCCACCTGAATGGCATGAATCAGACTATTGTTGGGATCTCCTCGGAAATCGCACATGAAAAAATAGTTTTCATAGCGATCGGGTAACCCTGTGCCGGGATAATACGTCAAGCCAGATGGGCCGGAGCCGATGTTTTGAATCGGCGGTACGATGTGCGCAGGCTGACCCTCGTGATAAGGGTGCCACATTTTTTCTGAATTCCAAGGACCACGGGGATTTGGATAAGTAATCCATTGCCATCCAATGGTCCAACCGCTGTCGCCACCATCCACGATATACACCCAGCGGGCTTGGTCGCCGCCGTCGGAATTGTTATCCCCGGTAAATAGATTTCCATAAGCGTCAAAAGCCAGTTCCTGAGGGTTGCGTAAACCTGTATGGACGACTTCAAGACCCGTGCCATCCGGGAAGCAACGCAGTACTGCGCCTGTATCGGGGTAATCTAATAATAGGCCTTCTTTGTTGGTAACATGGAATCCACGGTCACCTATGGAGAAATAAATACGGCCATCAGGGCCTTTGCGAAGTCCGTGGGAATCGTGCCCAAGAAAGTTAATGTGTACGCCATAACCATGACTCAAGGATTCGCGTGCATCCGCGTGCCCGTCATTGTCTTTGTCTTCGAGTGCCCATAGGTCAGGGATACACGTGTAGAAAAGTTTTCCACGATCCATTAATACACTCGAGCCAATACCGTCCAAGGTGTTCGAAAAACCGTCGGCAAAAATAGTGGAGCGATCGGCTTTACCATCTCCGTCAGTATCGGTGATTTGTTTTATGCGATCATGTTCACCCGAGTAGCCAGCAAAATCATCGCCCAGGTTTTTCTCCATTGTAACCAAGCGTTCCTCCACTGTGCGGTTCGCCAAATCATCCACCAACCAGCTTCGGTGTCCACGCATGTCGGATACACCGGCATGGTGACGGAAAGTCTCGGCGACATATACGCGCCCTTGGTAATCAATCGTGAAAGCAACAGGGTTGGCCAACATCGGCTCGGCAGCGAATAAGGAAATTTCCATGTCCTCAGGCTTTTGAAAACGGCGAATGGCTTTTTCGCCTTCATCCGATGCTTCAGCAACAGGGGGGGAGTAGCCCGTAGGCCCGACGAGTTCGACTTGTGCCGAGGTGAATGGGGTTATCGCCCAAATACAAAATGATGCGATGGCGAATGTACGTTTGATCACGTTTCAATTCCTTATGCATTGTTACTAAAAAGCCCACCTGAACACAGGTGGGCCATATTTATATAGTTATCGATATTGGCGATGGTAAAGACATGGGAGAGCCCTGTGCTTATGCCAATGATTTAATCTTTGCCAAGATATCTTCAGGCGCCAGACCTTGGTGAGGGATATGTTCGGACAATCCACCAGCACCCAATTTCGAGATGCCCATTTGTGCGTATTTAGGTGCAAGGCCGCGTTCCAATAACCATGAACCATAGCGAGAACCCAGCCCATTGTTTTCATTTTGGCCTTCGACCACTAGGGCGAATGGGCTTGAACCAACTTTGCTGGTGGTGTCTTCATCGATGACGTTCAAAGTCGCTTTGTTAATAAGTCCTACATCGATGCCTGCTTCGCGTGCAGCTTCCACAGCGTCCAAAGCGCGGTAGAGCATATCGCCATAAGAAATTACATAGCCAGCAGAACCTTCGCGAATTACCTCGTCTTTGCCTGAAACAAATTGGTAGGCATCGTCGTAAAACTTGCTGCCATCTTCTTTGAGTATGAAAGGCATCTTTGAACGAGTGCTAAAGACATACCGAATGCCTTCGTCATTGAAAACGGTTTCCAACAAGGATTTCATTTGCGCAACGTCAGCAGGGAAATACAAACGAGTGGTATCGCCTTCGCTGATGCCGCTATGGGCCAACCAGATATTGATGCCGAAGTGGCAGGTGTTGTCGGCCATGTCATCCACCCCCGCATGGGAGAAGTGGCAGAGTACATTGGATTCATTCAAGCGCGCCATGGTCGCTTCGGAAACGATCATTTCTAAGAAAGCGGAGAAGGTAGAAAAAATACCTTGTTTGCCTTCGTCAAAACCAAAGCCTGCAGCTGCGGAGAAATTCCCGCGTTCCATGATGCCCCCTAAGCGAAATACTTCAGGGTGACCTTTGTGAATGTTATTCAGGCCTGTAGAGCCTTCAAGGTCGGAGTCCAACACCATTACATTAGCAACACGCTCTTCTTCAGTCATACCATCTAATATGCCGTTGATGATGTTTCCGAACTCGGAGCGATTGCTTGCAAACTCATCGCTGGATCCGCGATAAGATACAGATGAAGAAGATTTTTCTATACTGTTAATGGCATCAATTGCATCCGTTAAACCGTGTAATTCAAGGTAAGCCAAAGCAGCTTCTTTGTTGATGACGTCGTGTCCATGGCAAGTACCTTCAATGCCCGGGATGCCTGGACCCATGGGACGTTTGTTGACCAATGCAACCGGACCGTCCGTGTTCAAGGCTTTTTGCATACGGCTATACAGCCCAGCAATATCTTCACCATCAGCTGTATCCACGGTCACGCCGTGTCCTGCCAAGGTTTTTTCAACGCTGTAGCCGGGAAGATAATCTGAAGGGTGACCGGCAATGGTTACATTGTTATCATCGATGCACAAGACCACTTTCAGGCCCTGTGCCACGGCCAGGCGAGCTGCTTCCGCATTGTTTCCCTCTTGCTGAGAGCCATCGGAACCAAACATCACCACATGTTTATCAGGATTGGCCATCGCTACACCGTTGATGAAAGGCCACATGTGACCCAAACGACCGGAGCTAAAAGTAATGCCCAGTTCAGGGTCGAATTCTGGGTGACCATATAAACCAGAGTTGGCTTGTCGGTACTCGGTCAGTTTCTCAAAGGGGATCGCACCATTAAAAGCAGACATGGCATATTGAATAGCAACGCGGTGTCCAGCCTCGTCAAAGTAAGCAGGGTAAACGGCATCGCTTGCACTCATAAATGCATCAGCAATCAATACTTCCGGTACAATGCTGTACGCACCACCCGTATGCCCACCCAATCCTTTAACGCCTGCACACGCGGTGAAATAAATAATTGTATCGCGTACAGTTTGGATATTGATTTTTAGTTGTTCGAGCTGTTCGGCATTCAGTTCAGGGCTATTCAGATCAAACGAAAGGGGTTTGTAGCGGGAAGTATCAATTGGAAATGACATTAGTAACAATCCTATAAAAGTGTAACGTTGAGTTTGTTTCAGAAACATGCACGGTCACTGTGACCGGATAGACGCTCAAAGGCCAAAGTATAGCAAAAAAAGGGTCTTTGGGCCAAATTAGAATGGTGGGGTGTAGAGGTCTGGGCATAAAAAAAGCGACCCTCATATACATGAGGGTCGCCAATAGACTAATTAATTAATCACGATTGCGACGGCTGTTATTGGCCGGTGCAGGTTTTGCTGCAGGAGGTTTCGCTGCGTTTGCGCCTGGTTTAGCGCCAGGGACTGGGGGAGCATTTTTCTTTTCTTCAGCTCGTTTTTTGGCACGTCCTACATCTTCTTTACCAAATTCAGCCGTTTCAATCAGTGCATTCACTGTTTTCTCATCCACACTGCCTTCCGGTACAACAGTCAAAATAACCGAAACCGTGCTGGAAACTGCGTTGTAGTACTCAATAGCAAGGTCGTACTCTGCATTTAATAATGCATCGTCAGCTTGTTCCATTTTATTGTTTGCGGTATTGATTACTTCGCGTATAGTCGATTTCTTATTGTTATTAACGTTATTGATGTTGTCCGATGCAGTCGCTTTCAAATCGCGGAAAAGATCGGTAACTTGCTCAAACAAAATAATTGCACTGTTGTATGAGATAAGTGATTGACCAAAGTTTTCATTATTACGCGCTTTTTCCGCTTCTTTAACTTTTTCCAATCCTTCATCGATATAGGTTTGTTCTTTGTCACGTGCCTTGTCGCGTTTTTCTTTAAGGTCTGTAGCTTCAATCACTTTAGAGGAAGCAATTTCATTGGTGCGGTCATAAGTAAAGGCATTGTGATAGGCACGAATGGCATCGGTATAATCTGATTCTAAATACTCAGGACTTTGGGCATTTTCTACATACGAATCACCGAGGCTGATGTAGTGCGCTGAAAGACGTCGAGAAGCATCTTTGCTTACTTTTCCTGGTTTTTTTTGGGCAACCTTCCATTCGTTTACCCCAATTTCCATACTTTCTTCCGTACCGAAAGCATAAAATTGGTCACCCAAATCAATGTGTGTTTCTATGAGGCGCGTATCGAGTTTCTGATACACTCCATAGGCACGTTTGGCGAAATCCAAATTCTCACGGACGCTTAGTAAATAGCCAATTTCATCCACATAATAACGCGTAATGGAGTCTTTTGAAGGTTTACTCGCGCGTGGATTTTCCTTGCCATTCATGATGGTGTACCAAACATCCACAATCATTTCTACGGAACGAATAAAATACCCTTCCATCGCATTACTTGCAAATCCATCAAAGCCTTCATCATGACGATAGTCTTCACGAATCAAAGAAAGGTCTTCTTTAAACATAGGGCGATTTGCATAAAAGTATTGATCGATAGAAAGTACATACTTGTTCTTGGTTTTTAAGATGGTTGGATTCATTCTATACACCAACTCATCCATAGACGCATCCAAGGATTTTTTTAATTCCTTTTGCTCGTCGGTATATGCATTACCATAGGGTTGCATCGTGTCAGCAATTAATGCGGACAATACACCCAAACGGTAAGCAAAGTGGCTACCTACACCATTTTTACGAACAGCACGTAAGAGTTGGATTTCAGAAGCAATTGCTTCCATCGCTTGTTGATCTGTGTTTAAAGGAAGGTTTTTTGCAATAATGCTTTTCCCATCACGCGCGCCACGAATCAAATCTGCTTCATAGGAAATATCGCCTGCTTTAGCAATTTCGTATATGTCATATTGCAAAATGCGATATGCACTGCGTGTGATGGCTTCGCGAGATTCCGGTCCCCAGGCAAATGCCGGAGCCTGAGCCAGGACGAGCAGTGCCAGCAAAAACAAACGAATTGGTAGGTGAATTGATTTCATGAGATATCCTATCGTTGGGTACTATTTAACGAAGAAACGAACGCCGAAACTACATGGCAACATGCAAAGGCAAAACAAACTGTTTCGCTTTCGGTGAGAACAACTTCGTGTATACTTTACTTTTCTGTACACTAGAAATTAACACAACAACGTTTATTGTGTCAATTATATACTTTCATGTCAAGGGCTATATCACATTGTATATTGCCAACTTATGTACAATCTGTTTACAATAGAATCATGCTTCGTTATGTATTCTCCATATTCTTATTTTTGTCGATTATGCTTGTCCTGGCGTTTTACTCCGATGCGGTACATCGAATTGACGATACGGCCCAAGAAATACAGGTCGTTGAAGTGGCTATATTTAAAGGTGCCTTTGGAATTGAGTGGCACCAGCAAATGGCGGAGCAGTTTAACCGTGAAAATGCCCACCGAAATATCAAAATTGAACTTTGGGGAGATCCAAAACTAGCCAATATCCTAAAACCGCGTCTTTTACGCGGCAATCCCCCTGATTTAATCCTGGATGAGCGATTACCCCTGTGGTTATTGATTGCTGCTGATAAACTTATGCCCTTAAATGCGCCCTTGGCGGAGCCTGCTTTGGGTTTTGAACAGCAAAAATGGGCTGATCGCTATGCACCGGGCATGCTCAATATGTTTAAAAGTGATGGGGATGTATATGCTGTCCCAGCGGCTTTTGGTGCATGGACTTGTTGGTACAACGCTTTATTATATAAGGAAAGAGGTTGGGAAATCCCAAAAACCTGGGATGAATACATAGATTTGTGTGAGAAAATTAAACAATCGGGGATGGCCCCCATCGCATTACAAGGGAAAAATTCATATTTCTATGCATGGAGTACATACATTACCCTTGTACAACGTATCGGGGGTGTTGAAGCCATAAATCGGATCAATGCCTTAGAGCCCAATGCATTCTCGCATCCTGATGCCCTTAAAGCTGCGCAGGTTTTTCAAGATCTCGTAGCCGATTATTACCAACCTGGCGCGCTCGCCATGACCCATACAGAAGCTCAACTTCAATTTATTCAGGGCAACACGGCTATGATTTTTTGTGGTGTCTGGCTTGAAAATGAAATGCGTGAAACCATACCAGCAGACTTCGAATTACGTTCATTCGACATTCCCGGATCGCCTGATTGGAAGGGGAATGGCAAAATGGTCCACGGTCAAGGCATGGAATTTCTCTTTGTGCCAAGGGCTGCGAAACATCCTGACATCGCCTTTGAATTCGCTCGATACCTTGTATCGCCTCAACATGCTCCGGGCATGAGTAAATCCATTGGGGCAATATCCCCTTTACGTGAAGTTAATGCACCGGAAAATTTTTCACCAGCCATTGCCTCAGTAGTTGATATCGTGAATGATTCACCCGGTAGTTTTAATGTTCGGCCGTATATGCTTTTTCCTGCGTGGAAATCACAAGTGATGGATGCTGCTATACAAGACTTGTGTCGAGGCACTTTAACGCCGGAAGAGTTTGCACGAACCTTGGATGATGGAATTGCCCATGAAGTGGCCACTGCTGAGCGTGCTATCCCCGATGCTGTGTTGTTGAACCCAAGTGACTATGGTGAAGACCATGCACATTAATCGTGAACTTAAACGCTTGCGATGGTTCTTAATTGCTCCCGCGCTTATTCTGTTTACCTGTTTCACTGCTTTACCCGGTGTCCGCGCTCTGATTTATTCGTTTCAAAAGTGGGATGGATTTAATGAGCCAGAGTGGGTAGGTACACAAAACTTCCAAGCCCTCTTAGCCGATGACTTATTTATACCGGCACTCAAAAACAATGCCATTTTAATGGTAGCGGGTGGAGCGATTACTCTTTGTCTGGCGCTCCTGTTCGCTTCAACAATCCACCGAGGGATGCGAGGTGCCGGCATTTTCCGAGTAGCATTCTTTTTCCCCAATATCCTCGCTGCTGTAGCTATCGCCATTCTTTGGCAACAAATGTACAGTACTACCGATTTTGGCATCATTAATGCAGTCTGGATTCAACTTCAGGAAGCATTACCCGGCGTATTTTTGGATAAAGACCAATCGCCAGCACCCTTTCCTTTCACCGATTCAAACTACCTGATTTGGTCCATCGTGCCTATGCTCGTGTGGACTGCCACCGGATTCTATATGGTACTTTTTCTGGCGGCCATGCAATCCATACCGGAAGAATTTTATGAAGCCGCCACGATCGATGGCGCATCGCCTCGACAACAATTTTGGCACATAACCTTCCCTTTGATACGTGAGGTGTTTATTGTCGGAATTGTCTTTTTTATTATAAGCACGGCTAAATTTTTCGATGCTGTGTGGGTGATGGAAGCTGAGCTCCCCAATAAAAATTCCCATGTGATGGCCACCGTGCTCTATCAAAAAGTCTTTCACGAATATAATGTGGGGTATGCCGCAGCGGTTGCTGTCGTCCTGTTCATACTTGTATTCATCGCTACGCTGATCACCCTAAACTTCTCACGCAAAGATAGCTTGGAGTATTAGGTTGATGAAATATTTAACGTACATACTTCTTTCTCTTTGGTTACTAGCGGTCACTATACCCTTGGCTTGGGTTGGTGTGAACTCACTGCGTAGCTCCAAAGAGATAGTTGAAAATCCCTTTGGCGTTCCATGGCTTGTGCAAGGCTCACCTCACCAAGAGGAAGCAGGGCATCCAACCCCTCAGGAGTCTGCTCAGTCCAATTTCCAAAATGCCTGGGTAGAATCCAATTTTAGCCAGTATTTCCTCAATAGTCTTATCGTAACCAGTGTTTCGCTTGTCATGATTCTACTCTTTGGGGCCATGGCCGCCTACGCTTTAGCCAAAATACCGAGCTTAGGCAACAGGCTTATTTATCTTTACTTCATTAGTGGCATGATGATACCTGCACAGCTCACCTTAGTGCCTCTCTTTTTTCAATACTCATATCTGTCTGAAACGTTGAGTGCGTGGACCGCGCCATTGGGTATTGAAATCCAATTACACAATTCCCATGCGGGCCTCATTCTGATTTACATCGCATTTAGCCTGCCCTTTACTATCCTTATACTAACCGGATTTTTTAAATCCCTGCCCAATGCCCTACGTGAATCAGCAATCATTGATGGTGCCAGCGAATTTACCGTGTTTTGGCGTATCATGCTCCCCCTTGCTCGGCCCGGAATCATTAGTGCTGCCATCTTTAATTTCCTGGGGTTATGGAATGAGTATCTATTTGCCTTAATTTTTGTGAATACACCCGAAAAAAAGACGCTGCCACTTGGCTTATCCAATGTAAGCATTCAAGCGCAATACAATACCGACTTCGGACTGCTCTTCGCTGGACTTGTAATTGTGATTATTCCTACACTAATTACGTACTTAGTATTGCAGCGTCAACTTACCAAGGGGATAACCGCTGGGGCATTAAAAGGCTAAAAGGATAATCACTATGAGCGAAAATGAAGAAGACATTAACGAGCACATCCAATCTATTTTTCTGGAACAAGGAAAGATACAAGCGATTAAAGCCTATCTAGAAAAGACCGGTCTAGGCTTAAAAGAATCAAAAGAAGCTGTCGAGCAAATCATTGATCCCCTGAGAGATGAATATCCGGATCGTTTCAAATCCGGCGGTTGTGCTGCCATAGCGCTCTTCAGCGCTATGGGATTAGGGTTATTTGCAAGCACGCTATTTTAAATGCATCCTTTCATATACATCTCTGAAACCAATTCAAGCGTAGCTTCATGTATGAACGCAACTACCATGAGATCGATCGACGTTTATCTGGGGTCCTAAGCCATGAGTCAAATGAATGAAAATGCTCCAACTGTTCAGCATCTGTACAAGTATTCGAAAGACTATCTAAAAGAAGAATCCTTCGACCAATTATTGGAGGGTAAAAAATTTCGAATGGAGCGAATTGTTTCCGGTGGGCAAGTAACGCCTCAAGGGCAATGGTACGATCAAGACGAAGACGAATGGGTACTCATTCTTAAAGGTGAAGCGCGTATACTTTTTAAAACAACTAACAATGAAAAGGTGTTAGGCCCCGGTGATTACCTGCACATTCCAGCACACTGTCTTCACCGCGTGGAGCATACATCGTTGAATGAAGAAACCGTGTGGTTGGCAGTACATTACTTTGCCTAAGCACGTAGGATAGTTAAGAGAATAAGTGTAGCTTTCATGGTCATTTCAATTCATTGTCGAAAATATCCATGAAAAAAGCCCAAAACGCCAAAAATCATCCAAAATTACGAATTTTTAGCGATAGTTAGACAAATAATTTACGTTTTCTGCATCGCAAATATGCAATTATACGGAATTACTTAATAAGGTTTGCATGTAAACAAACATAAGTGATTATTTTTAAAGAATTTACAGAGGCGATTTTTTTTAGAATTTCTTCTTGACAATACAAACTATTTTTAATACTATTATAAGACTTTCGTTATACTATCTACTCATGGGTAAAGGGTTGCCAATTAATGAAAGTCATTTGAATTGCCCTTTTTAGTCATCTCCGATTGGAGTGGCTTTTACTCAGCTTGATCTGTGTTCGAATTGAGATAAGATTGCGGAGTGGTTTCGCAGTTTAGGGATATATGTTCTAATCTATTTATTTAGAAAAGGAGAATTAGTATGAAAAAGAAAGGTTTTACGCTTATTGAGCTGTTGGTCGTTATTGCGATCATCGGTATCTTGGCAGCAATCTTGTTGCCTGCACTTTCACGTGCACGTGAAGCAGCCCGTCGCGCAAGTTGTCAAAACAACTTGAAGCAAATTGGTTTGGTTTACAAAATGTTCGCCAATGAGTCCGATGGTGAAGTAATGCCTAGCCGCTACATTGACCAACGTAACGCAAAGTTGACTGACCACTTGGTAACGGATGCATTGCCATTGGACGATTACGGTCGTATCTGGTCTATCCCTAGTCTTGCTGCAGTATTCCCAGAATACTTGGCTGATCCTGCTGTGTTCTTCTGCCCATCAGACCGTGATGGTGCTGGTAACAGTGCTGGATGGCAATGGCGTGATGCTGACCCTGCATGGGCTACAGTAGACAGCCCATACAACGCTGCTAAAACTGCTGCTGCTTACATGGCTGCAAATGGTGGTGTAGGTACTGGTTGTAGCAGTCAAAACCCAGATGATTACACTGGTGATACAAGTAGCTGTTACCCACACCCAAGCGGTGACTCCTACACATACTGGGGTGTTGCATTCAACCCAACTCAGTTGATTACTGCTGCTGACTACTATGAAGTTGGTATCGCAATCGATGCTGGTACAAACTCAGCTGGTCAATCTTACACCTTCGGTAACTTGGGTGAAGCATTCGACGTAACCAACGACAGTGGTGTAACTGAAACACTTCTTACTTTGAAAGAAGGTATTGAGCGTTTCTTGATTACTGACATCAATAACCCAGCTGGTAGTGCAAAAGCACAATCCACGCTGCCTATCCTTTGGGACTCTAGCCGTTCCGAAGATTCTGGTATTGTGTCTGAAGAATTCAACCACCTTCCTGGTGGAGCGAACATCCTCTTCATGGATGGTCACGTTGAATTCGGTAAATTCCCTCAAGATGCTGGTTCCACCATGTGGCTCCTTGCTCCTGAAGGACACGAAGACGGAAACAAATGGTTCCCCTGATTCATCGAATCACTTGTTAGTTTAGTATAATTTCGGAGGGTCCGGCTTGCCGGGCCCTTCGTTTTTTTGTTTTTCAGAGAGCTTGGTTTGTTGGACGTGAAAACGGTAAAATGCTGTATACAATCCATTAAGAGGGGACTATAAAATGAGTACACGCTTCAATGCGTATAGCATTATATTTCTATCACTATTGATAGCGGGATGTGCAACCACTCGTCTGCAACCTACATTTGAAGCACCATCTATTGAAAAGCAATCACTCCAGTTGTTGGATGAAAGCGTTATAACTGTAAAAGTTAATGATCCCTATGACATTGTAAAAAAAGTTGAAGGCGTGGTGCTTGAAGACACTACAGGCCTTGTTTTCCCATTCCATGATGATGGAAAAAAAGGGGATAAAGAAGCGAATGACGGTATATGGAGTATTAAGGTTAAAGTGCCCTACGATAGCTGGGCCGGTACCTTTACATTTAAGATTACTGCGTACAATGCCGACCATGAAGCTATTATTGTTCGTGATGAATTAAACGAAGTCGCACAAATGTCTACCACCATGAACGTTGAAGTACAGCAACCCAAACAAGAAGTAGAGGTCCCAGTCCCGTGATATTACCTGTTTTACTCAGTGTCTTGCTATCAGCTCCACAAGCCCAGCCCAATGTAATTATCATATCCATTGATACGTTGCGTGCCGATCACCTTGGCATGTATGGACATCCTCACGATACATCCCCCCATCTTGATGCTTGGGCTGAAGATGCAATGGTATTTGACAATATGCTTGGCGAAATCCCGTTGACCAGTCCTTCATTTTGTTCCATGATGTCTTCCCTTAACCCGCGAATCACTGGGTCTACCCGCAATGGTTTACGTTTACCCGATGAAGTTCAAACCGTTGCACAGCAGTTTAAAGGAGCCGGATACGAAACGGTATGTGTTACCAGTAACTGGACACTCAAAGCCCCATTGTCGGGCTTGGATCGCGGTTTCGATATTTATGACGATGACTTTCATAAGAAACGTTGGGGCTTTTTAAAATCCGAGCGTGATGCCGATGAGGTCACCCGTTTATCCTTGGAAATCCTTGCCAAGCGTGATACTCAAAAACCGTTGTTTGCTTGGTTTCATTATTCAGATCCTCATGCTCCATACAAGAAACACCGTCGACATATAGTATCCAAGCGTTCCGATTACCCCAATGATAAAGGGGCGAAGATTAAAGTTCGCTATGATTCTGAGATCCATTACACCGATTCCGAGATTCAAAAAGTGATGGAGCAATTGCCAAAAGAAAATACATTCATTTTGTTTGTGGTCGATCATGGAGAAAGCATTCATGAGCACGACTATCTTGGCCATGGCCGCCGTATCTATCAAACAGGTCTTCGGGTGCCCTTGGCTATTTCAGGGCCGGGTATAGACTCTGGGCGCTCAGAAGCGCCGGTTCGTGGTATAGATGTTGGGCCAACATTATTGGGGCTTGCGGGCATTCCTGTCCCTGAAGCCATGCGTGGGCTCGATGTGCTTAATGATGAGATCCCCTCTGATCGTATACGTGTGATGGAAACATATGGTGGGGCAGTGCCTGATCTAGGGATTACCAAGTCGCTCATGGCGGGTGCAAAAGCACAACGCCAGACTGTCATTCATGAGGGATGGAAACTAATTATCGGAGGTTCCGAAAAAGGGTTGTATCATATCGCTGAAGATCCTCTTGAGACCAACAACCTCTACCAATCCAATCCTGAAAAAGTTGCGGCATTGACACTTTTGTGGGAAGAATGGGATACCAATACAGCACGTAATTTAGAAAACGATGCTACTCTTACCGATGACGATATTCAGGCATTAGACGACTTGGGGTATGTGGGCGAGTAACTATTCGCTTACATCGCTGAGTTTAGCAGATACGGCATTGGGTTTACGGTACGCCCATATTGTTTTACTTCTAGATGCAGATGCGGTCCCGTTGCCATACCGGTGTCGCCAACTAAGCCCAAAACACTGTTTTCTGTTACACGCTCTCCCAACTCTACCAAGCGTTTAGCAGCGTGACTATACTGTGTCTCCACACCATTGTCATGACGTACAACAATAGTATTCCCATGTCCCGGCTTCCATCCACTGAATGATACTGTTCCGTCATCCATAGCGGTTATGGGTGTATTGGCCTCGGCAGCTAAATCGATGCCATTGTGATGATGGAAACGATTATGGATAGGATGTTTCCGCGCGCCAAACGTTGAGCTTAAAGTCGCAGGTCCATCTAAAACTTGTGCATAAGCTGTCGATACACCTGTTTTTGAGGGTAAATCAGTAGAGGCTTTCCCCAGAGCGATAGTCTCAACCAGTGTGTCATCAAAAGAGCTGGCTAAACGTTCCTGGGAAACACTCAAATTTATTTTTTGTCCGGATAATATACGGTTAGGATCACTGATCCCATTGTTTTTAGCGACTTCTTGCACCCCTTGGTAGATGGATTGGCTTGAAACCTCTCGCCCGGTCGACATTAAATGCTCTTGAACAATTTCTGATAACGTATCGCCTGATTTAACCGTATAGGTTTCTTTGCTGGGCCATGCTGCGCGAGGTGTCTCAGTGCGCTGGGGTATGACTTTCGCAGTATGGATTGAATCCGTTGTAGGCATAGTTTTAGCTCCTATGTGCCCTTTTTAAGAGCAAAGTGCATGCCAGAAAGCTTAAGTCCAATTTTATAGGGGCTTAAGGGAAATCGAGGTTGATGGGGTTAAAATTATAAGGAAATTTTTTCCCTAAGTAGTGCCTATCAGGGTTAAATTGACCGTTTAATATGCTATAGTGGAACTTAGTAAAGCAGTGCAGGACTAGGGAGATAACATGAAAAAGAAATTGCTGATCGCTTTTATCGTATTTAGCTTACTGTGTATGGTCGGAGTGGCAATATTAGCGAGTCAATTGGGTAACATGATTGCTGCGCAAAAGCCCAAATTTGAAGAAATTGCAAGTGAAAGTCTTGGTGCGCAGGTTACGTTGGGCGAAATGTCGGTATCCATATTCCCGAGTGCGCGTGTAATTGTTGATTCAGCCAAGGTTAGTAATCCCGATAATGCAACTGAGGCCATCGATGTGGCTCAGGTTGAAATTGATGTAGCTCTGATGCCTTTATTGAGTCAATCCATTTCAATTAACACCTTGCGCATCAGTGAAGCCACCATCACCGCAACCCTAGAAGAAGAGGGGTTCTTTATCCAGGGGCTACCACGCACAAGTGAGGAGGATGACGACTCCACATCAGAAGATTCATCCTCAGATGAGGCCATCGCCGTTAATTTTGATTCCTTTGTAATTGAAGATGCCACCGTAATAATAAAAGACACCATTGCCGATACGGAATATAACCTCAAGGAATTAAACCTTAAAGCGGCTTTAGCTTTGGCCAATGAACAAGTTAGTTTTTCAAGTGTTAAGGGCGATGTCATATTCATGGACACCATTGATATGGCTTACACAGCTGACAGTCTTCAATACGGTCTAGAAAATGGGGTGATGGGCCTGGATAAACTTGCTGCCACCACTATGGGCAGCACGATACTGGCCAGCGGTGAACTTAGCCCGACAGATGCCAATAAACAAATTAAAATTACTTCGGATAGTGGTGTGGATTTAGTTGGCCTTGACCCGGCTCTGACTATTTTTGCGCCTACAGCAAAAGACTTTGGAATTCACGGAAACGTTAAACCAAATTTAACTTTTGCATTGACACCTACGGGATATCAAACCAACGGTACATTAACCCTATCTACTTTCGGTGCAAAAATTGAAGGCCTCTTAGGAGTGGATAACATCGCTGGAGTCTATACCATCGATGTCAATGAAGCCAATCAACGCTTTGATTCTGAGTCACTCAAAGGGATGTTGAACAACGCGCCATTTGACAATAAAATGACCGCTACCCTCAATGAATCTACAGGGCAATTAAATCCCTTTGATACTCAAGCCTTTGGTGGCCTAATTCAAGCAACCACCAAGCTGAAGAAGAATGATGAGGCATACCCTTTCGAATCGACTCTTAATGCACAAGGTCTCAAAGTTGAAGAACTCATACCGGCCTTTGCCCCTGATATGCCCTTTGCCTTTAGCGGTACTGTCGAAAGTATTTCCGGTACGATAAACGGTAGCTTAACCGAAATCTTATTGCCTTCATTGACCGGGCAAGCCAAGGGTAAAATGGTTGATGGGCTCATTCATGATTTAAACTTGGGTAAACAGGTCCTGGCGTCTATCAACGATGTCCCGTTTATCGGTGGAGCACTTGTCAGTAAAGTACCCCCATCCATGAATAAATATTTAGAACCGGAAGATACTGTTCTTAGCGAAATATCCGGTAGCTTTATTATCAAAGAAGAAAAGGCCCATACTGAAGATATTAAAGTGGTTAGTGACTTCTTCGAATTTAATGCAAAAGGTACGGTTGGATTAGATACTCGTCTCGATCTCAACGGGATTATCTATTTTAGCCCTGAATTTTCCCATGACCTTGCCGCAGAGGTGAAAGAATTGGAATACTTACTCGATGACCAAGGGCGACTCTATGTGCCGGTAAAAATCACTGGAATTCCACCTGAAGTGTCTACGCTTCCCGATACTAAAACGTGGCTTAACAGTGCAGTTGGTCAAGCAGTCAAGACAGAAATGAAGAACAAAGTGAAGGATTTGTTAAAAATAGAAGACAATCCTGAAGCTGCAGCTGAGGGCGATGGTGAAAATACAGAAGAAACCGATCCACAGGAAACTGTTGAAGAAGCAGTTGAGGGCGCTATCGTCGATGGCATCAAAGGTTTATTCAAGAAAAAGAAAAATTAATGATAAAACGGAGTTTGAAATGAATACAGTGACCAAATACTTTGCCGCGGTAATTTTGGTATCTACGATCGCAGGTTGTCAAACTGCCTATTATGGCACCATGGAAAAGTTTGGTGTCCATAAGCGTGATATTTTGGTGGATCGCATAGAAGAAGCCCGAGACGATCAAGAAGCCACGAAAGAACAATTCCAATCTGCACTTGAACATTTTAGTGCAGTGACAAATTTTAACGGCGGTGAACTTGAGCAGTATTACAAGAAACTAAACACTGAACTTGAACGAAGTGAAGCTCGTGCAAACGATGTGCATGAGAGCATAAAAGCGGTTGAAGATGTTGCCGAAGCGTTATTCAAAGAGTGGGAGCTTGAACTGGAAAGCTATACAAGTGACTCATTGCGTCGCCAAAGCTCACAGCAATTGACTGATACGCGAGTGCGATATGGAAAACTTATCCGTGCAATGCGAAAAGCTGAATTGAAGATTGAGCCCGTACTTGTGCCGTTTAGAGATCAAGTGTTGTTTTTAAAGCATAATTTAAATGCTCAAGCCATCGCTTCACTACAAAATCAATTGGTGACCATTGAGTCCGATGTAACAGTGTTGGTCAAGGAGATGGAGACATCTATCAATGAAGCCAATGCATTTATTGGAAGTCTTAAGTAAGAAGAGGGCATTTACTCTTCTAAAGGGGCCATACACACTTTGTTACGGCCGCCTTCTTTGGCTTCATACAATGCTTCGTCTGCGCGAGCTATTAGCTCTTCGTCGCTCAATTTTGATTCGCCTGTCAAGATGGCGCCTCCGAAACTCATGGTGATATCCAACTCGCCATCGGGGATTGCCATTGGAGACTTTGCTATTATCTCGCGAACGCGATTGCCCATGGACATCAAATCTTGATGGCTGATTTCGGGGAAAACGATCAAGAATTCTTCACCCCCAAAACGGCCTACAGCATCGTATTCACGCAAGGTGTCTTTTATACGATGGGCGACTTCTTTAATCACAGCATCCCCAGCAGGGTGACCATAGGTATCGTTTACGCTTTTAAATTTGTCGATATCAGTCATTAATACGCCCAATGAATTTTTGGTACGTGATGTACGGTTCATTTCTTGATTTAACATGTGCATAATTGCGGCACGGTTATTTATGCCGGTAAGGAAATCTTGGGTGGCTTGAATGCGTAAAGCTTCTTGGGCTTCTAAAAGCGTTTCTTGTAATTCAATCAAGCGGCGGCCTGCGCGGATACGCAACTGCAATTCCATCATATTTACCGGTTTGACTATAAACTCGTCAGCACCCGATTGAAGCCCCATAACCAAATCACTATGCTTATCGCTTTCGGAGAGTACAATTGAATAGCGATATTCTTCAGATTGTTGGAATCTTAGTTCTTGGCAAACCTCGATTCCGGACATTTCCGGCATGGCAGAATCCAGCACCAACAGTTTTGGGGCACCCTCTTCTGCCAGTAGAGAAAGGGCTTCTTTTCCTGTACCGCATTCAGAGACTTCGTATCCCCAATCTACTAATGTGCCCTTTAATTGGGCTCTTTCGTCAGAATTGTTGTTCGCAAGAAGTATTTTCATAATGGAAAAAATAGGTCCCGTTTTTGTGAAGTGTCTGATCTAATAACAATATTAGCGTTGGTTATGTATAGCAAATATAACTGTTAAACAGTTAACTAATGAGAATTATTCATAAAATAAAAATCTCCCTGAGACACTTAAATCTCAAGGAGAGTGTATTTATTTTTTACTTTAGGCTAGAGCTTAAACTCAGCATCCATCTCTGGCACGTGGCATTGGACGCATTGGCTTCGTTGGGGATGGGGCGAACGCATACCGAGTTGAGGGTTGCTACTATCGTGGCACGATAGACAATTTTCCCTAAGGAATAAACGGTGGGGAATCGTTGGAGGAGCCACCGGATTGTTTCGGGACCCTTCCTTAGGCTCCAAGAGTCCTTTAAATGTTGTCGCTACAGGTTTGGGTTCAGGATCCAGTGATGTTTTCTGAGCCACATGACATTAAAAGCAATTTGTAAACTGTGGGTGGGGCGTTTTGATACTCACACCAAAGGGAGTATCGCGGACTTCCTCATGGCAAAACTGGCATTGCCGCGACTGATTAGGGACAACATCATGGGGAATCACCGGGGGTGCTGTATAAAATGCACGTCGTGCATCGCGTGCAGCCCGTTCTTGTTCGATGGCCTTTTCCACTTGTGCATTTGTTTCGGCCTTCTGAGATTCAGAGGCCTTGGATTTCGGTGCAGCATCTGCAGACATTCCATTTAATACCGCCACTACACCAAAAACTGCAATGACTGGTAATAAGATTGTAGTAAAGAATCGATTCATGGCTCTACACCTTTTCTATCTTCACAGCACATTTTTTATAATCCGGTTCTTTCGACATCGGACAGTATTCATCCAAGGTAACTTCGTTAATCATTTTAGTTTCATCAAAGAAGGGAACAAAAATGGAGCCTTCTGCAGGGCGTGCGCGACGGCTCCATGCAGGTAATATGATGCGTCCACGACGAGAAACAATTTTGACCTTGTCGCCTTCATTGATTCCTAAGCGCTCAGCATCATTCGGATTTAATTCTACATAAGCTTTAGGCATTGCATTCTTTAATTGAGGGACTCGACCTGTCATGGTGCCTGTATGCCAATGTTCCAGTACGCGACCTGTGCACAACCAGTATGGGTATTCCTCATCCGGCACTTCAGGAGGCGCTTCATAGGGGCGTGCCCAGATAATAGCGCGATCATCTTTAGCTTTCGCACCGTAAAACTGAATGTCTTTGCCTGGCTTAACGTAGGGGTCTTCGCCTTCAACAAATCGACGGGGTGTCTCCACCCACTGGCCTGAAGCATTTTCAACTACAGGCCATCGCATACCGCGTTGATCGGATAAGACATCATATGGTGCCAAGTCTTTATGTTTTTTGAGGGTAAGTTTACGGTATTCCTCGTAGTGAAATTTGTCTACATTAAATTTTTGGTAGACATCCCATTTCCACGCTTCGACTTCTTTACCATTTTCATCGTGAACACCCAACAAAAATTTTCCATCACGATTTTTCATGCCCTTAAAACCGAGTTCATACATGCGATGCGCGACAGCCAATACTTGCCAGGCATCATCGCGTGCTTCACCTGGTGGATCAACCATGCGGAACCATTGTTGTGTACGGCGTTCGGAGTTGCCTACGATACCGTTTTTTTCCACCCATAAAGCCGATGGCAATACGATGTTCGCAACCTTAGTTGTTGCTGTAGGGTAAACGTCCGATACAATTAAGTTACCCTTTGTTGCATTGTTCATATTTTCATTTAAGTTGGGAATGGTTTGAGCAGGGTTTGTCACTTGAACCCAAATACTACCCATTTCCCCTTTATTAAAGGCTTGAAACATTGCCATCGTGTGATGACCAGGCTTTGGATTGATGGCCCCTGGGATTGTGTTCCAAATGTTTTCACAATCGGCTCGGTGTTCAGGGTTTTTTACAACGCGACCGCCGGGTAACGCATGTGCTAAAGTGCCGACCTCTCTGCACGTACCGCAAGCACTGGGCTGTCCGGTAAGGGAAAATGGTGTGCAGCCAGGCTTGCCGATTTGGCCGGAAAGTAAGTGCACATTGTAGACCAGATTATTGATGGCTGTACCGCGAGTGTGCTGGTTCATGCCCATACACCATAACGATACAATCTTACGTTGAGGATCACTAAAGAGATCTGTAAGTAAGTTTAAGTGAGCCTCTGAAACACCCGCGATTTCTTCTACTTTTTCCG
The DNA here is from genome assembly GCA_938082445.1 of uncultured bacterium. GTDB lineage: Bacteria > Hydrogenedentota > Hydrogenedentia > Hydrogenedentales > DTSJ01. Next base: position 7,540 of record CALLLL010000187.1, on the reverse strand, counting down.
GTGTGTATTCTTTGAGGAATTCGCGATATTGTTCCAATGTGATGTCGGAGCCATCATCAGCTTTAAAGCGAACATGCTGGTCCATGAATTTCGAATCTTGTTTTCCGCGTTCAAGTAATAAATTACAAATACCGTTTGCAATGGCCATGTCACCTTGCGGAATAAACTCAATATAATGATCCGCATGTTCAGAACTGCGTGTATAACGTGTGGCCATATCGATATATAATGTTTTAGGCCGACTGTATTTGGATTCTTCTTTTTTGCGATCCATGAAGCGAGAGTAGAGAACGGGGTGCATTTCGGCCCAGTTGTTTCCCCACGTGATGATTGTGTTGCATTCGTCTAAATCGTCATAGCACCCGGAAGGTTCATCTACTCCAAACGTGGTTACGAATCCGACTACTGCACTTGCCATGCATAAGCGAGCATTGGGATCGATATGGTTACTATTTAATCCGCCTTTCAAAAATTTCATACAGGCATACCCTTCGGGTATTGTCCATTGCCCGGAGCCGTATATCCCAAAACGCTCCGGTGCTTCCATGACTGTTTTGGCGATGGCATCGATGGCTTCATCCCATGAAACGTTTTCCAGTTTTCCAGTTTTCCGTTTTTGCGAATTTGTGGATGAGTTAAGCGATCTTTTCCATACAAAATAGCGCCTGCATGATAGCCTTTCGCGCACAGCAACCCTTTATTCACTGGATTTTCAGTGTCGCCTTGTACAGCAACCACTTTACCGTTAGCCACACCCACCAATACGTCGCATCCTGTTCCGCAGAATCGGCAAGGTGCTTTTTGCCATAGAAGTCCATCGGGTAATGAATCGGTGGCTTGGGCTTTAGTGCCGCCTCCAATGGCTGCCAATGCAGCAATTAAGGCACTTTCGCGGATAAACTCTCGTCTTGTTTTTAATGTGTTCATTGCTAATGACCTTCTATTCGTTTACATCTTCGAAATTGTGATAGATCAAATCCACATGAGTGACACCCTCTATCGTTTCAAGGGTATTCCATAGGACTTTTCCTCGGATTGGGTGGGTACATCAATGAGTACGAAAAAACTGTCGCCTTCAACATGTTTAAGGGTTGCGCCGTCCAGCGAAGCTAGCTCAGAACTGAGGTCATCGCTGTTAGCCGTTTCCGATTTTCGGACGATCACACTGGATACCGGCATGATTTTTTCCTTTTTGGTGAGTCTTTGTGAACAAAATTGGTATTAATACGTATAGATAAATGCATAACTTGTGCCACATTGGTGTTTGTATGAAAGGTCAATATGTCATAAGCAGGGCAGGAGATATGTCATATGTATAGAATAAGAGTCAAATGATAAATGTGTACTGAATGTGCATATGTGTCCTAAATGTGGTCGATTGATTACACTCATGTAATTTGGTTGTTTCTCATGGCCTAAGTCTTATCGTGAGAATAAATTAGGGCTTGCTAATGTAGACTTCATATCCTACAATGTTTATCGGGCCGTAATAAGATTATAGATGGCATTACGACAGGGAGATTGGTATGAATCCAATTCATCAATTGGTTGCAAAGGTGCAGGTCCGGCTGGCGGTACATATGGGCTGTCAATATTCTGTACGCGGTCTCATTGTGGCAACAATCTTGAGTTGTCTATGGATTATATCTACACGACTCTTCCCTCAACTGGGTGATCCTGTACAGGGAATCTTGGGGATTTATGGTGTATGTGTTGTATTTGCATTGGCCTGGACCGCTAAACGATATCCCTCCCGTGTGCAATCATCACTCGAAATTGATAAGCGTCTGCAATTAAATGAACGCGTCACTTCATCACTTGAGCTAGAAGGTATGGAAGGCCCCATGGTCGAAGCTCTTCAGCAAGATGTGGTGCAAAAAGTCGATTTTAATTCCCATAAACGAGTCTTCCCATGGTTTAGCACGCATGGCTTGTCATGGTTATCTGCTGGATTTATGGTGGCAGCGCTCATCTACATGTTCTTGCCGGTATATGATTTAATGGGCCATGAAGAAAAGATTGCTGAAGCGAAAACACAAGCAGCAGTTAAGAAGGTAGCCATAGAGCGCATTGAAGCTATAAAAAATGCACTTCCGAAAATGGATAAAGCTGAAACAGGTGCCTTGTCTGAAATGCAATTTGATTTAAGTGAAATGCAGCGTCAGCTTGATGCGGGTGAGATCACTGAAAAACAAGCTTTGGCGCGCTTGAGCAATATTAATGATGATCTGTTGGCTAAGCGTAATGCATTGAAGCAAAACAATCCCAAGCCCAACTTTGCAGGTGATATGAAACAATTTGCCATGGCCCGTGAACTTGCTGGAGCCTTGCAAAAGGGCAACATGGGGGAAGCGGCAGAAATGGCGAAGGCCTTAAAGAAAAAAATTGCAAAAGGCGACCTCACAAAGAAAGAAAAAGAGAAGCTTCAAAAAGAATTAAAATCTCTTTCCGAACAGCTTGGCGGCAAAAATAGTGAGCTGGGGCAAGCGTTAGCTAAAGCAGCTGCAGGTATGGATTCAGGTGATATTCAAGGTGCACTTGAGACTATGAAAGAAATGGAAATGAACCTTGGCGATCTGGAATCCGTTCTTGAGCAAATGGAAAAGATGGATGGGGCCATGGAGAAGTTGGCCGAGTGGAAACAAAGCTCATTGGGCGCCAGTGAATTTTGTCGTAAATGCGGGAGTAAATTAAAGTCTTGTGATGGCAAAAATGGAGAATGTAAATCTGAAGGTCATTCCCATGGTGGCGAATGTGGGAGTGGCCAATGCTCTGGTGGAAATAAACCTGGATCTGGGCAAGGTCTAGGGCTTGGTGGAGCAGGCCAAGGCCAGGGCAATCGTTTGGGTGAATTGCCGGATGTTAATGTGGGCTTGAAGCCTACAAAAATTCCGGGGCCTTTAACCAAAGGCCAAATCTTGGCAGATATTATGCAAAAGGCTTCACCTGAGGCGGGTGAGGAAGCCACGGTAAAAAACTTATCTGGGGCCTTTGTTCAACTGCAACAAGAAACAGAACAGGCGCTAACCCAAGAAGAAATCCCCGATGCGTCACGTGAATTGGTGCGTCAGTACTTTGGCTCATTGGAGCCCGAAGAGGGCGATGAGTAATTGAGGAGATCTGTGTGCCGATAAGTCGTCGTGGATTTTTGACGTCAACCATTATTCTGGGGTTGAGTGCTTGTAGTGGGGCGCCTTCATCGCTTCAGGCTCGGGGGAGCTGGGGAAGTGAGGGGCTGCGCAATGGGGACTTTATGCGTCCACGTGCCATCGATGTCTGTAATGATGAAGTGTATGTCATCGATACAACCAGTCGTGTGCAAGTATTTAGTAAAGAGGGTGAATTCAAACGACTGTGGACTGTGCCGGAAGAAACTCGAGGTACACCAACAGCCATTATCCATTCTTCGGATAATCAGCAACTCATAATCCCCGATACGCATGATAGTCGAATAATGATTTATTCTCCGCAAGGCGAACTGTTGGATCAGTGGGGCTCTTACGGCAACACAGACGATACGCTTATTTATCCAACGGGTATTGCACGCTCAGAAGAGGGTGATTTTTTTATATCTGAATACGGTGACCAGGCTGAGCGCGTGCATGTGTTTGATGCACACAAAAAATATGTGCGCCAATGGGGGGGGCTGGGTACGAAAACGGGTCAGTTCAGTCGTGCAATGGATATTGATATTTCCAACGACGGGAAAATTGTCGTGTGCGATACGACGAATCATCGAATTCAGATTTTTGAACAGGACGGTACATTTCTCTCGAGCTTCGGGAAAGCAGGATCGGGTGATGGAGAGTTAATGTTTCCGCACGATATTGCGGTAACGCAAAATAATACATTGGTCATAGCTGAATACGGGAATCACCGAATATCGCATTGGGAACTTAACGGTAACTTTTTGGGCTCGATCGGTTCTGCTGGCCGTGAATCAGGACAATTCAATGCGCCGCGTGGTCTTGCATTAAGTGATGAAGACGAAATCTATGTGGCAGATACGGATAATCACCGAATTCAATTCTTTGCTATGGAGGACTTTCGTTAGTGGACCTCCCTCGATTTGTAAATCCGTGGGCCTTGTGGCTCTTGTTGCTTGTGCCTTGGTCCATTTGGCTGGGAATGGGCATACAGTCTTTGTCGCGATTTCGTAAATCCGTTACATTATGCTTGCGTACTGTAATTCTTCTATTGCTTATTTTTGCTTTAGCAGGTATGGAATGGGTTAACAATGATGACGATCTCGCTGTGTACTTCTTGCTTGATCATTCCGACAGTATCAATGAAGAAAAGCGCCTTCAGTCCGCACAATGGATTCGGAATACGGCTGACCTGTATATGACTGATAAGGATAAAGCCGGTGTCATTGTCTTTGGGGAAAATTCCAGTATTGAATTGGGAATGGATAAAACATTGGGCATGGGGGATATCGCTTCCTATGTGGGTGGGGTGCAAACTGATTTAGCCTCTGCAATTCGCCTTGCCATGGCTGCGTTCCCACAAGGTCATATGAAACGTATAGTGATCTATAGTGATGGAAATGAAACAAAAGGGTCAGCACTAGAGGAAGTGAAGCTGGCTCAATCGGCTGGTGTCGATGTGCAAATTGTTCCTTTACATGTAAGCACTCCTAGAGAAGTGCGGGTACGTGATGTGTCACTTCCTGGCCAAGTTAATGCAGATGAGCCCTTTCAGTTGCGCGTAGTGGTCACATCTGAGGCTGATACGCAGGGTCAGCTTCGTGTATACCAACGGGTAGGCGATAAGCGAGTATCCATGCCTGCGCAAGATGTCACGCTGCGCAAAGGGGACAATACATTTATTCTGCAACAAGAGATGGCCAATAGCGGGTTTTATGAATATGAAGTGTCTATTGAAGCCGATGGCGATACAATGTTGGCCAATAATACGGGACAGGCATTCACGATTATTCAAGGTGAGCCTCGTGTTCTTTTTGTGGCCAACTCCGCTTCTGATGGTGAGTATGTGTTGAAAGCATTGCGCCAAGAAGGGATCGATGTTACCAGTATTCTTCCTGGAAGCTTTCCCTTAACATTGCCTCAAATTCAAAACTATGATGTCGTGATCATGTCCAATATCAGTGCGACTCAATTAAGCTCTGATCAAATGAAGTTAATCGAAGCCATGGTGCGCGATTTGGGTATCGGGTTTATTATGATTGGCGGACCTGAGACATTTGGTTCCGGTGGCTTTTTGGATACACCTGTTGAGCGTGCCTTGCCAGTGAGCATGGATATAAAACAACGTAAAATTTTACCCAAAGGTGCACTTGCAGTGATCTTGCATACCTGTGAATTTCCCGATGGGAATGCATGGGCACGTGAAATTGGATTAGCAGCACTCAATGTATTATCTAGCCAAGACTTGATGGGTATATTGGTATATGAATATCAAACGGGTGATGGTTGGATGCACCCTATGGAAGCTGTGGGCGATAAAATTGCTCATACCAATTCTCTGATAAACGGCAGTAAAAATATTGGCGACATGCCCAGTGTCGCACCCACCTTAGAATTGGCCTATGAAAGTTTGGCCAACACAGAAGCTGCCGCCAAACGGATATTGATTATCTCAGATGGGGACCCCGGCGCCCCAACACCAGGGCTGGTATCTTATATTGCCGAGGCAGGAATTGCGATTAGTACAGTGGTGATTAATCCGCATAGTATGAGCGATGAAGCTATGATGCGTGGATTGGCCGAGGATACCGGAGGGGAATATTATTTTGTCAAAAATCCCAATAATTTGCCTCAAATTTTTACCAAAGAAGCTTCAATAGTTAAGCGCGGATTGTTAATTGAGGAGCCTTTTACTCCTTCTTTTAATCATGACTCTGAACTGCTTTTGGGACTTGCCAATAACCCTTTTCCTGAGCTTCTAGGCTATGTTGTAACCACTGTAAAAGATACTGCAACGTTGCCGCTTGTTTCTCATGAACAAGATCCCGTCTTAGCGCATTGGCGCTATGGGCTTGGTAAATCCGTCGCCTTTACCTCTGATGTAACCAGCCGTTGGGCAGTTAATTGGCTTGGCTGGGAGGGCTTCGACCGTTTTTGGGTGCAAACGGTACGTTGGGCTACTCGCGAAATTACCCCTTTAGATTTTAAAGTAGATACATGGATTGAAAATGGTAAAGGGCATATTAAGGTTGATGCTATGGATGGAGAAGGGAATTTCATAAATTTCCTTCAGCCCCGAGGGGTTGTGACAGGTCCAGCACCGGATTATAAGAAGATGGAAGTTACGTTGCAGCAAACCGAGCCGGGTATTTATGAAAGTACATTCCCAGTGAATGATAATGGGATCTACATGATGAATCTGATGTACAACCAGCAAGACGGTACAACAGGAACGATTCCTAGTGGTCTTGCGCTGAGTTATTCACCCGAATACAATTACACCACTACCAATGTGCCTTTGCTGGAACAGTTGGCTAGTGTCAATGGCAACACATTACAGGCATCTACTTTTAATCCCTTTATACATGATATGGAAACCACTCCGTTTATAAAACCACTATGGGATTTATTGTTACTAATTGCCATCTGTCTATTTCCAATTGAAATATTTATGCGTAGAGTGATGATCCCATGGGGATTAATCTGGGATGAAATCCGAACATCCATGAGAAAGCTGCCGGGTATGAAACGCATCGTATCTAAGCCGCCTCCAAGAGCTCAGCCCATTACGGGAACAATTGCTTCAGGAGACTTGGTTCGTCGCGACTATTCTGATGCCGCCCAGTTATACGATGATCAGGACGATATTCAAGACGATGATAGTGTTAGTGGCAGAGGGGCAGATCAGCCTACGGTCAGTGTAGATTCAGAACCAACAGCTGAAAAAGCTCCGCAGAGTGGCTATACCCAGAAATTACTGGATGCCAAAGAACGTGCTAAGAAAAGTAAACAACGACGTATTGATCGCTTAGACGATTAAGGCTTCGACTCAATATGGATATAACGACCAACGAGAACGAATAGAAAGAGGACGCTATGGATACCGAGAAAAAAGCAGAAGAATTTCGACAAGAATTTGATGCCCTGCACAAGGAGATCAGCACAGTTATTGTTGGCTGTGACGATATTATTGACGGGGTGCTGACCTGTTTATTCGCCAACGGACACTGCTTGCTCGAAGGGGTTCCGGGTTTGGGGAAAACGATGCTTGTGAAGACGCTGGCCGACACGCTGGATTCTGAATTTTCGCGAATTCAGTTTACACCCGATTTGATGCCTGCCGATATTCTGGGAACCAATATGGTGCTTGAAGATGATCAAGGGCGTCGTGAAGTTACCTTTCGTCCAGGCCCAATTTTTGCCAATATACTGCTTGCTGATGAGATTAATCGTGCCACTCCTAAAACGCAATCGGCATTGCTTGAAGCGATGCAGGAGCACACCGTGACAGTGGCCAATAAAACGCATGTTCTTGAAGAACCATTTTTTGTATTGGCAACGCAAAACCCGATAGAGATGGAGGGTACTTATCCATTGCCCGAAGCTCAAGTGGA
>CALLLL010000186.1 GCA_938082445.1 uncultured bacterium | reverse complement strand
ATGGGGTGTTTTATTGATGATGGAGCCATAAGCGGAGATGGATTGGGGTGCATGGTCATCTGTGAAGATAAAGACAATATTGGGACGGTCTTGGGCTGAGGCACACAGGGTGTACGCCAATAGAAAACAGGCCATGAGTGTTAATGTGCGAGTGTGTAATGGTAGACGGTGCATGCTGAAAATCCTTTTGAATAGTGTAGGCATCATCATAGCCCAAAGGACTTGGAGTCGGCAAACGATGCCAAGTCTAGAATTGCATGGGGGGGGCTTGGTAGGCCTGAACCAAATAACTGCGGGCTTGCCCGGCGGTAAATATGGAGCCGGTGATGATAAGTGGGGCGCCCGTTTTCTTAGCCAAAATAATTCCTTGGTCGATTGCTTCCTCAAAATTGTGTATCGAAGTGTGCGGGGGAGAGTCTGCGCAATGGATTGCTAAAGCTTCTATGGGCGTTGCTCGGTGTCCATCAAATTGAGTGAAGATAATATGCTCAGCACTTTTGGATACAGCGTGAATCATGGCGGCAGCATCTTTATCTGTTGAAACAGATAAAATAAATATAGCATCATTTTCCAGTGATTTTATCAGGGTATCGATGCCTGCTGGATTGTGCGCCACATCTACAATAACTAGCGGATCGGATAATACGTTTTCCATTCGGCAAGGCCAGCAGGTCGTGCGAATGCCTTCTAGCGCTGTGTCCAAGGATAGCTTGGGGAAGTGCGGGTGTATGGATTTCGCTGTGGCTAGGGCCAATCGGGCATTGTCTGCTTGATGTCCTCCTGCCAGTGGAAGACTCGATTCACCAATAGTCCAATCAGCATTGCTATCGTAGGAGAGCATAGGGGCGTTCAGCGATTCAGCCTGTTTTTCGATGACGATCGTGGCTTCAGGGCTTAGATTGCCTACAATGACTGGAACCTCTTTTTTGATGATCCCGGCTTTTTCAAAAGCTATTTTCTCGACAGTGTTGCCAAGGTATTGGGTATGCTCTAGAGCGATATTGGTAATGATGGATGCCACAGGTTCGATGACATTGGTGGAGTCAAATCGTCCTCCCATACCCACTTCAATGAGGGCAACATCAACTTTTTGTAGTTTGAAGTATTCAAAAGCTATGGCGGTGTTAGCTTCGAAGAACGTGTTCGGGGAATCGAATTGTTTCGCATGAAACGCGATGTTTTCAGTGATATCTCGCAATACATTGCTTGAAATGGGCACCCCATTGATCATAAATCGCTCATTGAGTTCACACAGATGCGGGCTGGTGAAACGGCCCACTTTGTAACCCGAAGCTCGTAGCATATGATCGAGAAAAGCGATGGTGCTACCTTTCCCATTGGTGCCGCCTACATGAATTGTCGGATAGGTATTCTGAGGATTCTCGAGTTGATTCAGCAGATCGGTGATATTGTCCAGTCCGAGTTTAATACCGTGAAACTCGAGACTGAATAGATAGTCGATAGGGTCCATGTTGAGGGGATTAGTTAACGGGCTGAGGATTCAGGTAGCTCAACAATTTACCCAAGAATGGGCGAATCTCTTTACGGCTCACAATCTGGTCCACAAAGCCGTTCTGGAACTGATATTCCGAGGTTTGGAAGTTTTCGGGCAGTTTAACTTTGAGTGCACTCTCAATAAGGCGTTTACCCGCGAATCCAATATTGGCCCCAGGCTCAGCTACGGTAATGTCGCCTAAGCTGGCGAAACTGGCGTATACGCCGCCCATTGTGGCATCCGTGAGTACAGGGATAAAAGGAACTCCTGCTTCATTGAGCTGACGTACAGCATCAGTCGTTTTGGCCATTTGCATGAGGGCGAGGATACCTTCTTGCATACGGGCTCCACCAGAAGCGGTAAAGCATACAAAGGGGAGTTTGTGCTCAATAGCGGTTTTGGCTGCGCGGCAGAACTTTTCGCCCAATGCGGAACCCATGGAAGCCATAATAAATTTAGCGTCCATACCGCCGATGACGCATTTATTGTCTTCGATCGACCCAAAACCAGTGATCAGACCTTCATTAAGTCCAGAAGATTCCCGAGCGCGTTCAATACGCTCGGCATAGGTCTCTTTACCCACGGTGAAGTTTAGGGGGTCGGTGGAAAGCACATTGTTGTGAATTTCCTCGAAAGAACCGGGATCGAGCAGATACTTAAAACGCTCTTTGACCCCGATGCGGAAATGATGATCGCATCCCGGGCAAACGTTTTGATTTTCTTCGACTTCGGTTTTATATATGGTAGATTTGCAGTTGATGCACTTAATCCAAAGTCCGTCGGGGACTTTGGGATTCTTATTGCCAATGAATCCTGCAAATTTACTGCGTTTGAAAAGGCTCATGGTATACCTCGTTCGTTAGTCAGTAGATGAGTGCCTATAGTATATCAATATAGGCACGCGCTGTGCACACTAGCTCTCTTGCGTAGCAGCTTCAGGTTCTTCAAAATTCGCTGGGTGAAAGAGGAGGCGACCGCAATGTTGGCAGGCGTGAATCTTATTGCCTTCCATTACTTCGATGGCCACTTGGGCACGAATGTGCATATGGCATCCACCGCATACTTCATTGTTAACGGGAACAACGATTTTTCCTTTAGCGTAATTTCGACGCAACCGGTTGTATCGACGAATGAGGTCTGCAGGTACTTCGGAAAGTATAGGGTCGCGATTCTTTTCTAACTCGTTGCGAATGGCAACGGCTTCACCGAGCTCATCATCGATTTCGGCACAGAGAGCATCAAGTTTATCGGTTTCCCCTTGGATACGCTTTTTATCTTCTTCAGAAGCTTCAGCAGCGGCTTCAAGCTCAACCATGATGTTGAGGATGCGTTCTTCACGTGCTGCAATTTGTTTCTTTTCCAATTCAATTTCGTGTAAAAGAGCTTGATACTCATCGTTCTTTTTAACGTCATTGAGTTGTTGTTGATACTTGAGGATTTGTGCCTTACGCTGTTCGATAGTGCTTTCACAATCCTTTTGCTCTAATTGCAGTGCAGTGATGGATTGTTCGCGTTCATCCAGCTCCGCCTTTAATCGTTTGCGTTGGATATCGAACTTCGTTTTTTGCTTTGGGATTTCAACTTCACGTGCTTTACAGGCACCGATTTTGTCATCCAATTTTTGTAATGCAAGCAGGTTTCTCAAGGAACCAACCTCCTGATCTAATGTGTTCAAATGTATCAAAAAAAAAGCCGCAGGTTTCTGCGGCTTTTAAGTATTTATTGAATCCAGCTCATCATTTTTCTAAGCTCGGCCCCGGTTTTTTCTATCGGGTGATTATCGTTCGCTTCACGAAGCTTTTGGAAGTTCGCTCCGCCGGAATTGTATTCATCCATCCATTCCTTAGCGAATCCGCCGCTCTGAATATGTTTGAGCACATCGCGCATAGCATTTTTGCTTTCTTCAGTAATAATTTTGGGGCCTACAACCATGCCACCATACTCTGCTGTTTCACTGACAGAGTAGTTCATATACTTTAATCCACCTTTGTAGTATAAGTCAACAATAAGCTTCATTTCGTGCATTACTTCGAAGTAAGCGATTTCAGGCTGATATCCAGCTTCCATCAATACATCAAAGCCTGCTTTAATCAATTCAGCTGAACCCCCACACAATACGGCTTGTTCACCAAAGAGGTCTGTTTCGGTTTCTTCTTGGAAAGTCGTTTCGATGATACCGCCACGGCCTCCACCTACACCAGATCCATAAGCCAAGGCTTTTTTCATGGCATCGCCAGAAGCATCTTGGTAGATGGCTACTAAGCAAGGTACGCCAGCACCAGCAACATATTCATCACGTACAAGGTGACCAGGGCCTTTAGGCGCGATCATGAATACGTCGATGTCTTCACTTGGCTTAATCATGCCGAAGTGAATGTTGAGGCCGTGTGCAAACATGAGGGAGTTACCGGCTACCAAGTTAGGCGCGATATCTTCTTCATAGATTTTTTGTTGGATGGTATCGGGAATAAGTACTTGAACAATGTCAGCACGTTTGGCAGCTTCAGCAACAGGGAAGATTTCAAAGCCTGCTTCTTGTGCAGCACGGAAAGTCGCGCTAGTGTCGTTGCCGTGGTGTCCGATGATGACGTTAAGACCACTGTCGCGCAAGTTCATTGCGTGGGCGTGACCTTGGCTACCAAAACCGATGATGGCGATGGTTTGTCCGTCGAGAACGCTTAAGTCGGCGTCTTTATCGTAGTACATTGTTGCTGCCATGATGGAAAATCCTTTTATTCGTTGGTTATTCTGAATCAGTTATATTTTTGTTGCTGCGTGCCAGGGCAATCATCCCTGTGCGTGCGAGTTGTTCTATACCGTAAGGGCGAATCATATCGATAAACGCCTTGATTTTTTCAGTTGAGCCTGTCGCTTCAATGATAATTGCTTCATTACTGACATCGACGACTTTGGCGCGGAAGATGGATACGACTTCAAGAAGGTCGCTTCGGTTATTGAGTTTGGTACTCAAGCGAGCCAATACCAATTCGCGTTCAACATGTTTGTCGCAAGTGAGATCACTTACTTCGATGACTTCGACCACTTTATTGAGCTGATGGATGATTTGGTCCACAACACTATCGTCGCCATTTACGGCCACAGTCATGCGGGAGATGGTGGGATCTTCAGTAATGCCTACACAGAGACTTTCGATGTTGTAGCCGCGCGCGCTGAATAATCCAGATATGCGGGACAGGACACCGAAGTGATTGTCTACTAAAACGTTGATGATGTGTAACATGGTGGCTCCATCAGTTTTTATTAAATTCATTCATGGCGCTATCGATATCGGTGTTTAGCACGGCTAAAATGGCTTGGGCAGCTTGCTCAATCACTTCGTCGACGGTCTTAAATTCGTCGGGATGAAATTTTCCCAGAACATGGGCGGATAAATCGCCTTTCCCGGAATTGGCTCCGATGCCGACCCGAAGGCGGGGGACATCTTTAGTACCCAAGTATTCAATTATAGATTTCATGCCGTTATGCGTACCGGCGCTTCCGTTCTTACGGATGCGCAGTTTACCCAAAGGTAAATCGACATCGTCATAAACTGTCAAGACTTCCGAGGAATCATTGACTCGGTTACGGGCTGCTTGTGCAGCACTTTCACCGCTTTTGTTCATAAAGGTCATCGGTTTGAGGAGCAATACCTTCTGCCGATTGACCTGTGCTTCTGCTATATGGCCTTTAAATTTTTCTTTAGTAAAGGCTACTCCAAGGAGTTCGGCTAAACGATCCAATATCAAAAACCCGATGTTATGACGGGTATTCTTATATTGCGAACCGGGGTTGCCCAGTCCAATGACCATTTTGACCGACACGAGGGAGGTGCCGCTTATTCAGCAGCTTCTTCTTCAGTGGCTTCTGACTCTTCACTATCCTCAACTTCTGTCGTCTCAGCAGTAGCCACACGAGGTTGGTGAATACTTACCACAGCAAGACCAGGATCCGTTACCAATGTAACGTTTTCGGGAACAGTCAAATCGCTCACGTGAAGGCGTTCACCAATATTCACATTGGTAATATCGCCATAAATTGCTTCAGGCGTATCCAATGGAAGACATTCGATTTGTACTTCACGAATGTGGTGATCGATCATACCACCAGCAACAACACCGACAGAGCGTCCGTCGAGTTGAATAGGGATAACGGTAATGATTGGTGTTTTGAGGTCAATGCGTTGGAAATCGAAATGCAGGGCTTTGCCTGATACCGGGTGATGTTGGACGTCTTTAAGAATTACAGGTCCGTTGTGTGCATCATTGCCTTCTACGGTAAGGTCTACCAAAGCGTGTTCCCCTTGTGCACCATGAATCAAGTGATCCAATTGCTTGAGGGATACAGTGACATTAACATTGTCTTGTTTGTTGCCGTAAACAATACCAGGGACGTTGCCTTGGTGACGGGCGCGGCCAGCAGGGCCTTTTCCGTTTTCTTCGCGTGTTTCGACTGTGAAAGGTTGAAGTTCCATTGTTTCTTCTATGCTCCGTG
>CALLLL010000185.1 GCA_938082445.1 uncultured bacterium | reverse complement strand
GCGATCCCAAATTATGGAAGAGAACGTTTCATCTTTATGCTTTGGTGACCAACCTTTTTGGGTAGCGCGCATGGTGCTGTGCCAGTCGTAACTTTTGAAGCCTTGCTTGGGGTCGCCTGAATCAATTACCACCCAGCCTTTCCGACCTCCACCAAGGGTACCGTCATAATCACCGATGATTTCATTGTAGTTTCCTTTTGCACCGCGATGAGCAGGATATAACATGGATTCCATGTAAGTATCGGGGCGAATGATAATGCGTGTACCACCCCCTTCAGGGACGGCATCAAGCGCAGCTTGAATAGTGGTGAACGCTGTTTCCCAATTGGCGCCATTGCTATTGTTGCCCAATTTTGAAACATATAAAGTGTGTTCAGGTGATAAGGCATGTACCTTTGTATGGGCGATTAAGACCAGCAGTACTGATAGCAGCATGCTTAATGGTTTACTGTGCACGGTGAATCTCCTGAATAATCTTTTGATGAATCATTATCATGGCATAGATAAACGAACAATGCAATCCAACACGAGATGGATTGCATTGTTAAAAGAAACTTATTTATCGCTAATGATTAAGGAGCAAGATCAATAGTGACTGTGCCGTTTTCTGCAGAAATGGTTACTGCTTTGTTAATGATTGAGCTGTCAGCTTCATAACTTCCTGTGCTGATATGAAGAATAGATGTTTTGCCACTACTGGCAGACAGTTCGTCTAATCCATCGGAAAAATCTACATAAGGATTTGTTGAAGTTCCTAATGGGCTACCGACAAAATTAGTATCGACCCAACGATGATCATCAGGGTTTGCGGGGTCAGTATTTAAATCTTTTTCATCACCATTGGAGACAGAGTCTTCATCGCGTTCGATACCACGACGAATGTCTTCAAGTGTTGGGACAACCATAAATGTCATTTCCGATCCACTGCTTCCTGCATAGCCAAGCAAAGTGCTAATACCTACAGTTTCGCCATCGCGATCGGATTGGAAGATGGTACTTGCATCACTTCCACTGGAATATACCCAGCCGCGTTTTTCACCATTGTGTTTACCATCTACGACAAGTCCGAGTTTATCTTCATTCGCGCGTCGTGTCATCCAGTATATCGTATCTTCAGCTGCTGAACTGGCTGCTGGAGTGGCATCGATAGTGATAGAATGCCCTGTGCCTGCATGGGCTTCCTGCTCATTGGCAGCAGGGGGAACTGTGCCTGTCGGGGCACCCGTAAGAGTTGCCAAGTAATCGAAATCTCCGCCGTTAATGGCTAAGGTAAAGGCCACGATATCGGCCACAGTTTCGTCATCACTGCTTGAGTTTCCGCTTGGGGGAGTGTCATTGGTATCGTTGATATCATCAAAGGCAGGTTCTGATAAAAATCTAACGAGACCATCTACAGCTCCATCGTGCAGTACACCAAAACCAGCGCGGCTAATCATTGGAGTAACACCCAGTCCATCGACTGTTTGATCTAAAAACATTCCGTCTTTGTCAATTTGATTGCGGGTCTGCGGAATTTTTATATGGGGCTGCCCAGTGCCGTCAATGCTAACGACCATTTGGTGGGCTTCGCCGTTGGCGCCAGCCGGTATATCTTTGAAATTGCTAAAGGGAAGTCCACCATCCATATACTTGGTTGGACCAGCACCCATTGGGAGAGTGTGGCAATCGACACAACGAAAATCACTATCTCCGGTTTCATCTACATATAATTTATATCCATTCCAGGCATCGCCACCTGAAGGAACCGCATCTTCCATAGGGGTACCAGGCGCTGATAAATTGGCATTTCCAGGGGGAGGAGCGGTAAAGAATCCAGCCATGTCTAGATTAGGGTTGTCATCACCGCCATCGGCTGTAGGGCCGCCAGGTAGCGTATTGTCTAAGAGGCGGAAAGGATTGGGAGGGAAATGGATAGTTGAAAGGAAGTCTTCAAATTCTTGCATGTCCGAACCATTTAAAGAAGCATCAGCCCCTTGAAGTCCATCAAATGCACCCGCAAATTCTTCAATACCGTCTTTATCACCACGCCAGTGGTGAGGCTCTTTACCGATAATATCCTGCAAAGTCTGGGTGGTCATTGGGCCTTTCATCGGATGAAACTTCTTAAAACTTGCTTCGCTGGCAATGAAGCTACCAACACCAAGTAAAGTGTTGATGGCATCATTAGGATTGGGGTCTGCAGCGTCCACGATCAACCCATCACCAAAACCTTTGATGTCGGCAAATAAAGCATCAACAGGATTTGGGAAATCATTGTTGCCATCGGTGATAGCAGCAGGGTTACCAAGATCCCAGGATAAGCGGTCCATACGACCATCGATGTGGCACGAAGCGCAAGAGATTTGGCCAAGCCCAGAGTTTTCGTGTGTACCATAAAAATGAACCCGACCAACGTTAATAAAATCGGGTGTAGGATCGTAGAATCCAAGTGTTTGAGATACCGTTTCGCTACCGGCTGTTGTCGTATCGATAACACTAATTGAAGCGCCGAATTTATTTAACACATACAGACGGTCTTGGGTGCCGTGATGAACAATACCGGTAGGGCCATGACCAACTTCGATGGTGTGGCCAACAGAATGACGGGCATAACTCGATGCATCAATGGAGATCACATTGTTGGAGCCCATGCCAGAGATGTAAACGTTTGAACCATCTGGTGTAAATGCGATGCCGCGTGGATCACCAATGGATTTTGCGCGCTGTGCAGGACTCACCGAGCCATCAGAATACGCCAGACCTGCGCCACCTTGCGCAGCATCTAAATGAACTTCATTTAAATCAATGAGTCCAACTGGTGTACCATCAGCTTCGGTTATCGAAAGCATAACGCGAACAAAGGTTCCTGTTAGATTGGGTTCGAAACGAATTTCATTGGTGGCATCGGTTCCTACCATATAGACATTGCCTGCGTCATCGCCAGCAGGATTAACACCAATTGCCATACAGATGTTCATTTGTCGGGTGGCGTAAGTGTCGCCGAGATCACTTAGTGACAAGATAGCGATATCGTTATCGAGCATATCCCAACCCGCTATTCGGCCAGATTCTGCTGCACGATCGCCCGAAATATAGCGAGTCCAATCGACGCCGTTGTCGTCTTTCCATTTATCACCATCACTGAAATCTTTTCTAACAATAATAGATGTTGGCGGAGGTATCGCGCCCGGGTTTGTGCTAAATAAATCTATAACGTCGATGCTTTTTCCATGTGCGTCATAGCTACCCAAGGGATCGGCAAGTCCAAAGGGACCCACAGTACCATCATTTGGGGCAGGGTTGATGGATTTGATGCTGGCATCGCCAAATTTTGTATCTCCATCTATATAGTAAGGGTGATCGGTATGGTTGTTTCCATTCACGCCTGCTGTATTCAGGGGAAGCCCGATGCTACCTGGAGTATCTTCACCAAAGATGAGAGTCGAGCTGTTTCCCGATTCGAATATAGCCGCATAAATGTTTCCATTAGCCGTGGCTAATTCGCGTGGATCTTCGCCTTGAAGATAAACATCTTGGTCGTAACTAGGAGTTGAGCTGATATCCCAAAGTTGAATAGTGTCTGTGCGAGAGCAGGATACAAATGCCGTTGCTGTTGCATTGTACGTTGCGAAAATAACATCAGCTGGTTCGTCGCCGTTGGGGGAACCTTTAAGTACACCGCCTACATCTTTAAGTTGATAAGTGAGTAGAGTGTTGACAACTGTGGAAGTAGAAATGTCGATGATTGAAATGGAATCGGAAATTTGATTGACCACCCAAAGTTCATTATCACTGCGGAAGCGTGCCGTGACAGGACCCATGCCTACACGAATGGATTCACGATGTGTGAGTGTTCCTGTTGAGCCGTCAACGTCAAAGAGTTCAACGTGACCATCGGGTGTGTTGACCGCAGCGAGGATATTGCCATTAGGACTTAGGTCTAATGGGTGCACATGAGCGGTTTCGTAATTGACAAAATCTCCAGGATCGGGAAGCGCGCGTGGGGCACGAGCACTACGAGTGGGATCGGGCTCAGGACTTACTTGTCCTCCATGACCGAGTGCGGGTTGTTTAGAACTGAGAGATAAAAGACATAAGGAACCAACAAGGAGTACTATAATTCTTTTCACAACAAATCCTTCCCATCTATTGTTCATATACAAACAGCCGTAAATCCAACTCTACCCTAAATATGAAAGACTTTCAAGAGTAAATCTCAATAAAATAGGTGCCTAAAAATACGGTAGTTAATTGATTAACTATGTAGGGATGCGTAAAATGAGATCTCGTCAATGAATCAAGGAGTTGTCATGAAGTTTTTGAAATGGTTATTTATTGTACTGAGTGTAATTTGGGTGAATGTGTGTGCTTACGCATTGGAAAATACTTCGATTAAAGGGATGAATGTCCTTGATTGGCAGGAGATCGCACCCGGTGTATGGTCTGCACAGATTGGTTCGATTGAGTCCTTAACATTTCGCGAAATGGCCGGTGGAGAACCAAAAGTAGATGCAATGAAGGCCATGGGGAAGGTTACATTTCCGTTTGAGCAAAGATTAGCGCGTGGACAGGTGGTTGGACAGCGAACTTCGGTGCGATTGCCTTTGGGTATTAATGAGCAAGTGTATGGCTTAGGGATGCAGTTTAAAAATATGAATCGCCGTGGTCAGGTCTATCATTTACGTACAGATCATTACGGCGGAAATTTAGGGCGAACCCATGCACCATCTCCATTTTATGTGACGAGTGATGGATATGGCGTCTTGTTCAATACTGTTAAATGGATCTCGGTGTATCCTGGAGTAGGGAATCGCAAGGATAGTGTACTTCCACCATTTCGTGATCGTACGACGGACCCCGCTTGGCAAGCGGTTCCCACTTCAGATGCGGTAGAAGCGAGTACACATTCAGCCGGGATGGAAATCATTGTGTTTGCCGGACCAACTACATTGGATGCAGTCCGTCGATATAATTTGTATTTTGGCGGTGGAGCGATGGTGCCGCGGTGGGGCTTAGGCTTTTGGCATCGTGTGCCCACGGCAGCATCGGATAAAGAAGTTACTGACGAAGTAGACGAATTTGAAAAACGCGATTTTCCTTTGGATGTGATAGGTCTTGAGCCGGGGTGGCAAAGCTTTGCGTATCCAGGATCTTTTGACTGGAGTCCTAAACGCTTCCCTGATCCAAAAGGTTTTTCTCAGTCCATGATAGATCGAGGCGTGCGATTGAATTTATGGGAAAATCCGTATATTTCACCCGAGTCTTCCATTTTTGAAGCCATGAAACCGTATACAGGATCGCATACAGTCTGGTTAGGCGAAGTTCCTGACTATACCTTAGCCGAAGCACGAGAGTTACTGACGAGCCACCACCAGAAAAATCATTTAGAAATAGGAATTAGTGGTTACAAGTTTGACGAGGTTGATGGTATAGACAATTGGTTATGGCCAGATCATGCTACATTTCCATCAGGTACAAGTGCGGAGGATATGCGCCAGACCTATGGGCTACAGATGCAACAAATGATTACAGATATGTATCGCAAAACCAATACCCGTACGTATGGCTTAGTACGGGGGAGTAATGCTGGTGCATCCGCGTATCCATTTGCAATCTACAGTGATTATTATAATCATGAAGGATTTGTGACAGCATTGTGCAACAGTAGTTTGTCGGGTGTATTGTGGACACCAGAAATTCGTAGTGCACGTTCGGATGCCGATTGGGTACGCCGTATGCAGACTGTTTGTTTCTCACCCATGGCTATGCTGAATGCTTGGGCTTCTAAAACGAAACCGTGGTCGCGTACGAAAGTCGATGATGAAATTCGTGAAGCAATGAAATGGCGTATGCGTTTTTTGCCTTATTTATATACAGCATTCGCACAATATCATTTTGAGGGTACTCCTCCATTCCGTGCAATGGTATTGGAGCCGGGATACATTCCTGCCAATGATACAAAAGAACAAGCCTTGGACGATGTGAAAAATCCATATGCCCAAGCGGTTCGTCGTGATGTGACGGACCAGTATATGATGGGGGATGTTTTATTGGTTGCGCCGATGTTCGGACGTCAGAAAGAGCGTACCGTAGTGTTGCCACCTGGAAATTGGTATGACTTTTATACTGGTGAATTGGTTGGGAATGGTGAAGTGATTCAGGTTGAAGTGGAATTGGATAAGATACCATTGTTTGTTAAGGATGGCGGTATTATTCCTTTAATGAAGGAAGCCAACAACACACGAGCATGGAAAAAAGGTGTAGAGCTGGAAGTGCGGTGTTATGGTGTTAAGGGAGGCACTGCGATGGTGTACGACGATGATGGTACGAGCTTTGGATATGAGAATGGTGAATATAGTTGGTATCGATTGAGTACACAGAAAAGTGATGCCGGTGCATTGTCGGGGCACTTAGAGCAGGTTAGTGGAGATTTCCCCAAAACATTTGAAGTAGTTCACTGGAACTTTATGACCAAGCAATAGATGAGGGCAGTCATGAATTATTACAGAATATGTATGGTGTTGATAGCTTTGTTTTTTTGTGTGCAGTCCACGGCGGACATTTCGAAAGTTGTGGGTGAAAATCATATAAGCGATCGTATAGAAATTTATACCGTTGACGTGCGTAAGACCTATTTGGTCAATGGAGAAAAGCGTACGATTAATGGGGCGTTTCAACCATCGGTCTTATTGGATGGCCAAGGGCGTATTCACGTCTTCTTTCAGGCGCGACTGGATTCTTCAGATGACCGTGCAGAAAAAATGATTGCACACGTAGTCAGTACTGATGGGGGACGGACTTATTCAGAACCGGAGTTTATACAAGAACGGCCTATGCAAACCGATGCGATGTCGACTTATATTCGGAAAAATCCCAACGGCGGTGAACGTATCTCGTTATTGACCAGCTTGTCGATTGATGAAACATTGGATCGTTTTGAGCATATAGATGAGATCCAAGAAAAACTAGGAATTGATGTGACAAATTTTAGTCGTAAAGCAGCGACTGTAATATTGGAATTCTTTTCGGATGATGGTGGGAAATCCTGGACGCGTAAAGAGCATCGTAATGTGAGTGACCGGGTGTATCAACGGAACGGGAAAGAATATTATTTAGCTTTTATTAATTTGATTGGTCAGGTGAAGCGTATTGAAGAGGGGCAACATAAAGGGCGCTTGATACTGTCAGGTCCCTTACGCGGTGATTATTTGCCTCGAAAAGATTTATCGCGTTTTCGTATGTATAGCTCGAGTTCCTCGCTCATTTACAGTGATGATGATGGAGAAACTTGGTCCTTTGGTGGGGTAGTCAATGATGAATCAGCTTTTATTCATAATGAAGCAAGTGCAATACCCGTCAATGGTGGTAAGCAAATTTTAATGGTACGACGAGCAAATTCCAAAGAAGTCAAACATAAAGTGTTGCACTATAGTAATGATGGTGGCGAAACATGGGAAGATGGCTTTCCCAGTACGATACTGGCGACTCGATGTCTGCAAATTTTGGAAAACTATAATAACTATGCATTGTGTTCAACGCCGGGTACACGAGGGCGGATGAAAGGAAAGATTTATTACAGTCAGGATGCTGGGCAGACATGGGGACAAAAGGAAATCGAGCCATCCATGTTTTCGTATAGCACATTAAATAGGTTAAGCGGCCCCTATCTTATGTGTGCTTATAGCCAAGGACATCATGGTGAATTTGGTGTGTCCGCAAAGATTTTCCATATTGATTGGTTAAAGAATTAATTAACATGGGGCAATCGCATGATGCGAATATTTCGAAATTGCACTTTGTCCCCATGGTCTTGTAATGCAATATGACCATTACGGGGTTTGTCCTTAAGGGCTACTTTAAACTTATTGTCGGTGCCGTCGGGGTTTTTACCAACTGTATCCCAATCATTGATATTGACTCGGAGAACTTGTGATTGGTTAAGCGTAACGGATATCCACGGTTGCTGCACTTTAATTCGTAGTTGTTGCCATTCACCGGCAGGGTGAACAATGGATTTTAATGGCGCTTGAGCATCATATAGTGCGCCGAGGGAATGTTTACTTGGAATGGTCTCGGCATGTGAATCAAGCAATTGAATCTCTAAGCCTCGATTGGTTGTATCATTGATTTGTCCCCAGAAATAAACTCCGCTATTGGCCTCGGGGGTGAGCTTAACTTCCATCTCAAGTAT
>CALLLL010000184.1 GCA_938082445.1 uncultured bacterium | reverse complement strand
AGTGTCCAGACAGTCATCCCATTGAATCGACCAGAAGGCAGTGCTCTTCGTTTAACCACTGCTTTGTATTATACGCCTGCGGATGTGACGATTGACCAAGTGGGTATTTTACCTGATGTACCTGTCGAAATGGACATGGATGCCCAACGGGCATTAAATGCTCAGATGAATTTATCAATGAATGCAGGTGAAGAATTTATAAATAAGCAAAATCATGGACCTGCTACGGGGAATACCGAGGGTGAAGGGGACGAGGAATTGGTTAATGATGTGGTGCTTGATAAAGCCATAGAAATCATTCGTGAAAGTCCTACATTTGAAAGCATGATTGAAAAGTATCATCGCGATGTTTCAGAAACCCAAAAAATGGCCTCTGATGAGTTGCGCGACAAAAAAGTGAGGTAGTGGGTAGTGATACGGCATGATGGGCGAGCACTGGATTCAATGCGTTCAGTAGCGATTGAACGCGATTATATTAAAAATACCGATGGATCGGTTTTAGTGAAGTTTGGTGATACACATGTCATCTGTACAGCGACTGTGGAAACTCGAGTACCGCCTTGGCTAGCTGGGTCGGGTAAAGGGTGGGTAACGGCTGAGTATGCCATGTTACCGGGATCGGCTTCTGGGAGACGGATATCTCGCAATGCGAACCAAAAAGGGCGAGCATTGGAAATCAGCCGCTTAATTGGACGATCGCTTCGTGCAGTCATCGATTTAAAAGCCTTGGGCGAAGTGCAGATTACCGTGGACTGCGATGTCATTCAGGCCGATGGGGGCACTCGTACGGCTTCTATTACTGGCGGGTATGTAGCGCTTTGTATTGCGGTTGAAAACATCATCGAAGAAATGGGATTGCCCGTATCGCCTATAACGAATCAATGTGCTGCAATCAGTGTAGGCATGCTGCAAGGGCAGGGTCATTTGGACTTGGATTATGTTGAAGATTCCAGCGCCGATGTGGACTTAAATTTGGTGATGACGAGTGATTCATCAATCATTGAAGTTCAGGGTACTGCTGAAGGTGAATCCTTTAATCGTAGTAAATTGAATACGATGTTGGATTTAGGGGAAAAGGGCATTAATGAGTTATTTGCGCTACAACAATCTGTATTGAATCATGGATAAGGTTTTATTGATCGGCTCGGGCAATCCGGGTAAACAACAAGAATTGCAGGCCTTATTGGCTGACACTCCATGGATTGTTAAAGGGCTCAAGGACTTTGATGAGATTCCTGAACCGGAAGAAACCGAAGCTACATTTGAAGGCAATGCTTTATTGAAAGCTCGGTATTATGGAGAACATTTTGGGGTAGCGTGTGTGGCTGATGATTCGGGGATTCAGGTGAATGCTTTGAATGGTGAACCTGGGGTTTATTCAGCACGTTATGCTGGAGAAGCGTGTAGCTACGATGATAATAATCAAAAGCTCTTAAAGGCGTTGGAAACCATACCAACCGAACAACGCGGGGCTCGATTTGTATGTTGTGCAGCTTTTGTAGGTACTGATAGTTCTGAACATGTTGAAGTGGGTACGGTGGATGGTATAATTGCTCCCCACTGCAAAGGGGATCAGGGTTTTGGTTATGACCCTGTGTTCATTCCTGAGGGGTATGAGCACACCTTTGCAGAGCTTGGTTTAGACGTGAAAGCCCAGGTGAGTCATCGGGGGCGTGCATTCCGAGCAATGAGTACATTTTTACAATCCTATTCTGATTAAAAAGGCCGTATAGCACCATGGAAATCGTTTCACCCAATACTGCGGGTTTAATTCAAACCGCAGATGCATTAAAAGCAGGCAAAATCGTAGCATACCCCACAGAGTCTGTATATGGCTTGGGAGTAGATCCATTCAATGCTGAGGCCTTGGAGGCCTTGTATCGGGTAAAAGGAAGAGATGAAAGCAATCCTGTTTTAATGATCGTATCGAATAAAGATCAGTTGAAGCGGGTAGTTGAAGAGATTAGCCCAAAAGCTCAACAAGCGATGAAAGCATTTTGGCCAGGGCCGTTATCTATTTTATTTCCAGCTAAAGCTGACTTATCGGAATTATTGTTGGGTAAGAATGATAAGGTGTGTGTGCGTTTAACCAGCCACCCAATTGCCGAGGCTTTATGTAGAGTGTTTGATGGACCTATAGTGTCTACCTCTGCAAATTTATATTCTCAGAATCCAGCGAAATCGGCACAAGAGATTGATTTGGACGGTGTGGCAGTGTGCATAGATGGCGGTATAGCTAATCAGAAATCATCTACAGTGTTTGATCCAGATAGCGGTACAGTGTTGCGTGAAGGTGCAATTAGTCGCATCGATATAGCGAATGCTTTATTTTAGATCAGTATAGTTTAACTTAAGAAAGTTCTCGACCATTATGAAGATAGCATTCGGAAATGACCACGCAGGATTTGATGCGCCCGAACCTTTTTACAAACCAGCGCTTGTAGAGCATTTAGAAGAGTTGGGTCATGAGGTATTGGATTGCGGCAGTTTTGATCCTGAACCGGTGGATTATCCTGACAGCGCGAAGGCTGTTGCCAATGCCATTTTAGACGGAAAAGTAGACCGCGGGATCTTACTTTGCGGAACCGGCATTGGAATTAGTATTGCAGCAAATCGTTTTCCAGGTATTCGTGCGGCGGTTTGTACTACTCCGTTTATGGCCCAAGTAACTCGTGAACATAATGATGCAAATATCTTGTGTATTGGTCGCCGTGTATTGACCCTTGACGAGTGCAAGGAGCTCATCGATATATGGCTAAGCGAAGATTTCAATGGTGCTGAACGTCATCAACGCCGTATCGATAAGATTGAATAGTTTTTTACTCTTGAAGGATTGCCTTTAGTGAACGAATTAACACCGAAACAAATTGTCGCAGAACTGGACCGTTATATCATTGGGCAGGGGGAAGCCAAGCGTAAAGTAGCTATTGCCTTGCGTAATCGTTGGCGCCGTCAGCAGATGCCTGATGAAATGCGTGATGACGTAACCCCTAAAAACATTATCATGATTGGATCGACGGGTGTAGGAAAAACCGAAATCGCTCGCCGATTATCCAAATTGGTGAGAGCTCCATTTGTAAAAGTTGAGGCATCTAAATTTACTGAAGTGGGGTATGTAGGGCGTGATTGTGAATCCATGATTCGCGATCTAACTGAGATTGCAGTTACTTTGGTGCGTGACGAGATGAAGAAATCTCATATCGAAACAGCTCGAGCCAATACGGAAAATCGTTTATTGGATTTATTACTCCCTCCTCAGCCTAAACAACCCGAACGTATTTTTAACCCTATGGATCCTTCTTCGGGTGATGAGGGTCCGGCAATCAGTAGCGAAGAGCCTTCAGCCGAAGAACGCACACGCGAAATGCTGCGCAAAAAATTACTTGCTGGTGAGATGGACGATAAAGAGATCGATGTCACAGTACGTGATACGGGTCAAATGACGACCATGAATATGTTCGGCAATCAAGGCATGGAAGAAATGGGTATCAATTTCCAGGAAATGATGGGGAAAATGATGCCGAATAAAAGTAAATCAAAAAAACTAAAAATTAAAGACGCACGTACGGTATTGGAACAAGAAGAGTTGGATAACCTTCTTGATATGGATAAAGTGGTTGAAGAAGCGGTTCACCGTACGGAGAATTCGGGTATTGTTTTCTTGGATGAGATCGATAAGATTGCTTCCGGGAGTGGAAAGGGTGGCGGTCCGGATGTTTCGCGTGAAGGTGTACAGCGAGACATTTTACCCATTGTTGAAGGATCGACGGTCACCACGAAATATGGTCCGGTTAAAACCGACCATATTCTTTTCGTAGCAGCTGGCGCATTTCATATTGCCAAAGTCTCTGATTTAATCCCAGAACTTCAAGGGCGATTCCCTATTCGTGTTCAATTGGATAGTTTACGTGAAGAAGACTTCGCGCGCATATTGCGTGAACCCAAAAATTCGCTTATTCGCCAGTATACGGGTATGTTGGCTACGGAAGGCGTTGTCTTGGATGTACAGGACGAAGCGATTGATGAGATGGCACGGATTTGTCGAGAGATTAATGATGAGACGGAAAATATCGGTGCACGACGCTTGCATACCATCATGGAGTATTTACTTGAAGACATCTCATTTGAAGCCCCGGATATGCAAGGTGAAACAGTTGTGATTGATAAAGCGATTGTAAATGAGCGGTTGACTACAATCATTGAGAAACGCGATTTAGGAAAGTTTGTCTTGTAAGAAAAAGGGTTCGCTATGATTCGTTTTCCATTTTTGGAACAATTTGATGTTACTGCAGTGATGTCCGATTGCAGCGATGGCGATTGCCGAGAACGTGAGGGCAGTGAAGCGTTCATTCGCGGATCTAAACTCTCTTTAAATCTCCCTCTTCATTTGTTAAGTCAAATTCATTCTGTGGATGTAGTGGAAGCCTGTGTACTGCATGATGGGGTGGAAGCTGATGCATTTGTGAGCCATGAAAGCGATCGCATCATGGGGATACGTATCGCAGATTGTGTACCTGTTTATATATTCGATCCAATCACACGTTCAGGGGCGTTAGTCCATGCAGGACGTGAGGGGACTTTCCAACAAATAACAGCGAAAGCTGTTGATGCCATGTGTGAAATTTATGGTTCATTGGCAGAAAACATCTATGCCGTTATTGGGCCTTCAGCGGGTCCATGTTGTTATGAAGTCAGCGAAGAGATGGCCCGTGGTTTTGATGAGTGTGGGGGCGTTACTGAAGGGCGCAATCTGGATTTATGGCAAAGCAATCTTGATCAATTGATTCATCAGGGACTTTTAAAAAAACATATTGAAGTTAGCGGCATTTGCACCATTTGCAGTAAGCAATTTCATTCTTATCGTGCAAACGCGCCTTCTGCGCGCAATATTGCTATACTGCATATTCATCCGAAATAACCAAGGAGACTAGAATGCGTATTGTTGTCGGAATCTGTTTGGTTGGACTCTTTGTGTGCAGTCCATGGGCTATGGGTGTTGAGTGGGACGATACCAGAAGCAAAAATTGGCCAGAAGGATTTAATCCTGTTAGCATTACAAGTTCCGCCGATGGAATCTCGCAACCGGCAGTGTATCGACCATCATCCTCAAAAAAACCTATGCCCTTAATTGTGAGCCTGCATACCTGGTCGGGTAATTATACGCAGAAAGATGACCTCGCTCCGTTTGTAGCTACGGAAGATTGGCATTACATCCATCCCGATTTTAGGGGGCCAAATAAATCACCCCAAGGCTGTATGAGTGATTTGGTTCTCCCGGATATTGACGACTCAATTGCGTATGCAATCAAGCATGGGAATGTTGATCTGGATAATATATTTGTTGTTGGTGCATCGGGGGGTGGCTATGCTACGTTGGGTAGCTTTGTACGATTAAACCATCGGGTCAATACCTTTTTATCTTGGGTTCCTCTTAGCGATGTGGAAGCGTGGTATTGGCAATGCAAGCATCGTGGATTGAAGTATGCCGATGATATATTAAAATCGACTTCCACTGGTGCTCAATTGAATACTGCAGAGGCCAAGAAACGTTCTCCTTTAT
>CALLLL010000183.1 GCA_938082445.1 uncultured bacterium | reverse complement strand
TCTTCGTGATGCTCGAAGCCTTCACCGTCGGGTTGATCGATACATTGAGATAGATGCCCAGTGAGTGCAGCAAGCGAGAGAATATCCATTTGGTGATGATAGAAGACGCCTTTGAGTTCACGGGCATCGCGTGAGTAAACATAATCGAGCCACAGTTGAGGGATCATATAACTGGGTACATCGCCGTGGCGTTGTATGCCCATAATTTCTTGTTCAATATTACCGAGGCTACAATCGCCTAAACGTTGTTTCCAAAAACGACGTGAAGCATGGACCAAATCAAAATGGAGTTTACCTTCTAATCGATAGGGTACGCGATTGGTAATAAAGCGTGTACGCATAAGCGGGACATCGAAACTCTTGCCGTTAAAACTTACAACGGTGTCGGCATTTTTAAATAAGGCATCAAGGTATTCGAGCATGGGTTCTTCATCGTCGTAATCGCGCATGAAGCATTGGTCAAGGCGGAATACATCGTCAATGAAATAGCCTACGCCGATTAAAAAGGCCACTGTACCGGTTCCACCCATGAGCCCGGTCGTTTCGGTATCGATAAAAACGGCTTTTCGCGGATCGAAATCGGCCAACTCATCGTCCGCAGCGGATAAGGAAATATGCCGTCCTTCTACATTGAGGCCGTCACCTAAGGTTAAATTTCCGTGTTGCGTATCTAAGGGAAAATCTTGACGGGCTAAATAAAATCCGAAGTCTTCACTGCCGTGCACTTCTCCCGGCACACATGAGTCGATTTCAAAACCGCCTTCACTCAAGACTTTGGTTTCTTCTTCGGCTTTTTCTGTGGCTTTTTCTTTCCACTGGGCTCCTGTCATCAAGCCATTGAGCTTGGATAAGGAAGCGAGTTTTTTTTCGATATCGGACATGGTTTATTCTACCGCATTTGCCAAGGCCAATTGTGCCAATTGTACGGCGCCATTTTTGCCCGATGTGCCGCCTTCCAGTGCGGAGCCGATACAACTGGGGCAGCCTTCTTTACATCCGCAATCGGTGAGCAGTGATATGGCTGATTCCAGGAGGCGCTCGTGATGCGTAAACAGTTTGTCACTAAACCCAACACCGCCGGGATAGGTCTCGTACAGATATATCGTCGGTTTGGAAGAGAAGGGTGATTTAAGATTGGCCTGTGCGCGGATATCAGAGAGGTCGCACATGATTTGGACCGGGGCGACCTGATGCAGTGTATGGGCCAGAGCATTGAGTGCTGCCCCCAATTCTTCTTTGCCCAGTCCCATGTCCTCGCCGCAATCTTCTTCGTATTCGAGCCAGTAGGATGCGGTATGCATGGTTGTTTCCGGTAGATGTATTTCTCCCCAACCTACATTTTCATGGGTCCCAAATTTTATTTTCTTGTACATAGTGGGCAACCACGTTACGGATAGTTCGCCGCTCGCGATTTGCGCGTGGCCTATGGGGGAGTCACGAAAGGTGTCCAACACTTTAAGGTCTACTTTTATTTGTGCATCCGTATAGTAATCTGTTTCTACAGGCCGTGCATAGGCTTTGCGATCTTCGAGGTCTAGGCGGTCGATTGTGTATTGTTCGCTTTGGTGGATGTAAATGGCATTCTCATAAACTTCGGTCGGTGCTGCGAATATATCAATTTCGCCGATAACACGGCCGTTGTCTGAGGTGTCTAAAATTACGACATTTCCCGGTGCTGCGGTGCGTAAACTCACTTCTTCAGCGGGATAGGTATCGGCACTCCAGTGCCACTTATTGCGTACATGGCGAATGACTCTGTGTTCCTCGAGGAAATGTAATATTTCTTGAGTCGATGCATGGTCCAAGCCGAAGGACTCTTCGTCCATAAAGGGTAACTCGAAAGCTGCACATTTAATATGGCTGGTCATGATGCTGAGATTGTTGGGATCAATCGTTGCATTTTCCGGTGTTTGTTCAAAAAAATATTCAGGATGGCTGATGATGTATTGATCAAGGGGAGCACTTGAAGCGACAAGTATCACCAAGGCGGTGTTTGAACGCCGGCCAGCACGTCCCGCTTGTTGCCAGGTGCTGGCGATGTTGCCTGCGTAGCCGGTCATGATGCATACATCCAGGCTGCCGATATCGATGCCCAATTCCAATGCGTTTGTGCTTACCACGCTCATGATTTCGCCTTTGCGCAGGCCTTGTTCGATGGCGCGCCGTTCGGTGGGGAGGTAGCCACCGCGATATCCTTTAATGAGCTCTGCCGATTTCCCTACTTTTTTAAGGGCATCTTTTAAATAGGTGGTTAATATTTCTACACGCAATCGACTACGGGCAAAAACAATGGATTGCACATCTTTAGAAAGGAAGTGGGTTGTTAATCGGCTGACTTCTTTTACGGCTGATTTACGTATCCCTAATTCTTCGTTTATAACGGGGGGATTGTAAAACAAGAAATGGCGTTCACCCTGTGGTGCTCCATTGTTGTCGACTAACTTTACTGGGGCGGCCACCACTTTCTCGGCCAACTCTTTTGGATTGGCAATGGTCGCGCTACAGCAGATAAATTTAGGATCGGAACCATAGAATGCGCAGATGCGCTTGAGACGTCGGATGATGTTGGCTAGATGACTGCCAAATACTCCGCGGTAGTGGTGCAGTTCATCGATGACGACGTACTCAAGGTTTTCAAAGAGTCGAATCCAAATGGTGTGGTGGGGGAGGATTCCCGCGTGAAGCATGTCTGGGTTGGTGACGACGATATGGCCTGCATTGCGCACTGCTTTACGCGCAGAAGCGGGTGTGTCGCCGTCGAATGTATATGTGCCGATTTTAACTTCCAAATCATCCACGATCGATTTGAGTTCATGGACTTGATCTTGCGACAGGGCTTTGGTTGGGAAAAGATACAATGCGCGCGCGTTGGGATTCTTGATGAGTTGGTTGAGCACGGGAACGTTGTAACACATCGTTTTACCCGAAGCCGTTGGGGTAACCACGCAAATGTTTTCGTCGTTTAATACGGACTCTATGGCGTTAGCCTGGTGTGAATACAGCTGATGTATACCGCGTCGTGCAAATGAATCTACTAATTTTGAATCCACACCGGATGGAAAATCTGCCATTTGTGGTTCTTTAGCCGGAATGGTATGCCATGTAGTGAGATTGTTTCGAAACTGATGATCTTGTTGTAACGAATCGATTATTTGCCTTAAATTCATGCGTGCGTCCCCCTGATACTGTACTGAATATAGCATCAGGTGTTGTCGTGAAGCAAATTCTACTCAATGATAAAGGCAGGAATGGATTAGTCTACGACAAATTGGTTTACTAAGCCGTTATTATAGTGGCCAGTGTTCACCGATGTAAGACAACGCTGCTTGTTTGTCCTGAATTTTACCTTCTAACTGAAGGTCTTCGATGGATAGGAGGATTTCCTTAAACTGTGGCCCAGGCGAGTAGCCAAGTTCAATTAAGTCTTTTCCGCTTATCAATAAGACAGGTCGTACGACTTCATCGGGAATGCTTTCGGCGTATTTTTTGAGCCAATAGTAGTTGTATAAATCCCGATGACAGCCCAGACTGTCCAATTTCATGAGTTCAAGCAGTTCATCAAAGCCTTCTTCACGTACCAAGCGCTTGCGTTTACTGTCACGCATATGCTGACAGGCCGCTACGCGCATGTGCTGTGATACCAGCCATGTGATTCGTTTGGTTTCGGTGTTGGAACATTTTAAGCGTCGACAAATCGTCTCAGTAATTTTAGCACCCACATGATCATGGTTATTAAAGCGAATTCGGTCTTCAAAAGTTTGCGTAGGCGGTTTGCCGATATCGTGGAGTAGTGCACTCATCGCCAAGGTAAATGTGGGGGAGACCATGTGTTTTAATACAAGTAATGTGTGTGTAAACACATCGCCTTCCGGGTGAAATTGGGGCGGCTGTTTGCAGCCGGCCGTTTCGCATAATTCAGGGAGGAATTGCTCAAGTAAACCTGTATCGTATAGTCGTTGTACGGCGACATGTGGACTGGGTTGAGTCAGGATGCGTTCGAGTTCATTGCGAATGCGTTCTGGACTGATGTGTTTCAATAAGGGAGCACACTCGGTAATGGCTGCGTAGGTATCGGCTTCAATTTCGAAGTCCAATTGCGATGCGAATCGAATGGCGCGGATAAGCCTTAGGTGGTCTTCCTTAAAACGATCTACAGGATTGCCGACTGCACGAATGCATTGTGCTTCGAGATCGGCTTTACCGCCTACGTAGTCGATGACTTCTTCGGAATCAGGATGCATGAACAAGGCATTCACTGTAAAATCGCGACGCAGGGCATCTTGTTTTGGGGTGGTGAACTCGATTGAATCGGGGCGCCGTCCATCGCTGTAATCACCGTCTGTACGAAAGGTTGCCAGTTCAAACTGATCATCGCCATCCAGAACCATCATGACGCCAAAGGCTGCACCCACTGGAATACACTTTGGAAACAATGCGGCAACTTCAACGGGTGTAGCGGTTGTTGCAATGTCGTAATCTTTAGGACTGACACCAAGCAATGAATCACGCACACATCCCCCTGCCAGCAATGCGGTGTGATTGGCTGCTTGTAGGGTTTGGCAAATGGCTTGTGCTTTTTGGAATGGTGTGCTCATGATCAATAAAGAGCCTATGCCTACTTTGACCGGATGCGGCTATAGCCCCAGGAAATCATGAATATTACGCCAGTGAATACGGCAAAGACCAAGATTTTAAGAAGAGGGTCCAGATTGGATAAGTCATGCATATACAGGCGAACAAATACGGCAAATATTAAGAACAGCGCTGCAAAGCGATAATATGATGAGCGGAATAACACACCAAAGACCAATACTCCTAAGGCCCATGCCATCATATAAAGACTGAGTTTGTCGGCAGGCGACCCGTGCCAAAGCCCGAGTGTTCCAAAGCTTACAGAAATTAATACTAAAGCGACATGAAAGCCGGGAGTCACTTTAGACGTTGTTTCAGTTTTAGATTCCCAATGGTACAAGATTCGTTCAGTTGCAGCAATGCTCAATACAATCCCCATTACAATAACAAAGAAATGATCAAAGTTTGTGTTGGGTGCATTGATATCCAATGACCGAATATAAAAACTGATGGAACCTAAACCGACTGCAGTTACTGCGGCGATTCGCAAACCAATCAATCGATTGAGCATACCCACTGCCATGAGCGTTAAGCCTAGAAGCGTTTGGGAAAGTGCACCCAAGGGTGAATTAATTATGTGTTCAAATACACTTGTTAAAATTAACGTAGAGGCGACAAAGGGGATTGAAGAGAGTAAATTGTGTTCCCAATCAGTCCCGTCTTCAATGTGTCGTATGTACCGCTCCCAAAAATAACTGCCTAGGTATGAGACCAATGCAATCCCTAAAGCGGCTTCGATAAAATAGGGTTGTGAAGTGAAATCATTGACATCCATATATCCATAAAAGTGAAAGGTCACATGGGCCGTTACAAGAATCAGTACTCCGGACAATTCCATTTGGGGAGTGCGAAGGATTAAGCCAATAAGGGCGAAAGCCAGTGCTTGACCTGCCAAGATGAAAGGGAGACGAGTGTCATTGCCCAGATCATAAATGGTGAGCGCACTCATGATAAACGCAGCAGTAGTTGCATAAAAAACTGCAATTACATTTGGTGACCAGTTCCACCGTTGATTCCCCAAAATCCAGCGGCCTTCAGGTTGAGCCAAGCTTGCTGAATGCGGTGCAACTCGGTGATCGTAGTACCAGGCAATTGCTGTGAAAATAAGCACTAGGCTGCATGTAAATACCCACTTGGTGGGTAAGGCAAAGCTTGCTATCAATGTGTCGCCGGGGATTTGTACCATGCCCATAGAACCGGCAAATACGGCTATCATTAAAAGAAATTGCAACGCTGTCAATACTGACAGTGGCAAGCGTTTATAAATTAGCGCTAGGCCAAGACACATAAAGCTTAAGCTGATGGGTTCCCAGGCAACAGACAATGCAAAATGTAAATACATGCCTCCCCATAAAATCGCTTGGCATACTAATACTTGCATTATGACATTATTGGGTGCGAATTTGGGGCGTGAACAGTACGCTAAAACGATGCACACCACTCCCATGATGCCGAAGGCAATTTCTGCCTGATTGGGGATAGTGCGGAATGCATATTGATTTGCATAGACGAATAAAAAGCAATTGGCCAAACTAAAGAGCACCATGCCGGGGCCGGAAGATGTATGCTTGCGCGCACAGGCCATGGTTCCCATAGCAAAAAGAATACACAGTCCACTCAAGAACATATTGGCGAAGGGTAAATAGGCTTCTTGCTGAATGATTGCCCCTTTGAATTCGATATTCCAGTATTCAGGAGCATAACTAAAGTAATACGCGTAGCCGCCGTAGGTGCAAACCAAGGCTAGCCATAATACCCATTTCCAACGGCCTCGCAATTGCAATACAGCGGTAATGAAAGCCATTATTCCCCAGATTACCAGAGCATATTTTAATTGCCCTTCCGTAATTTCTCCATTGAGGGATTGAATGATGGTGTATTGAGCAAGTAGCAATACGATCATGGTGGCAAATTGACTTCGGCCTAACCAAAGACCCCAGCCAATAAATACAAGGGTTGCTGCAGTGACGGGCAAGGCACTTTTAGTGCCATGCAATAAGTCCATTTCGGGTACATAGAAGACTGCATAGCTTGCATAAAAAATAGTGGCTAGACCAACTCCTTGCATGGCTTTGGGGAAAAGGCCCTGCATTTGTCGACGGTAAATTCCATAGCCCCCCAGCAGTATACCTATTCCATAGCCAATTAATACTTTGTAAAAGGGTTGAACACTATCGTCACGCATGCCTAAGATGAGAACTGTCATAAATAAAAGAACGGCTACGCGTGGAAGCCATGTGCTCCCGATTCGCGTCTCGATGGTTTCACCTTTTTGTACACCCAGAATCTTTTCGACACCATCCTTTACGCCATCGACCAAGGCTTGCGGGGCGAGTGAGGTGGAAAGTTCCATTTGACCAGGGGCTTTTTCCGGGCGGGAATCAGGGTTCTTTTTGTTGGGCTCTTTGGTATCGTCAATGAGAAGTTCGACTAAACCCGAGAGCTCTTTTACCTGCGCTTCGAGTTCTTCAATTCGGGCTTTATCCTGTTTTGGAGACACAGGTTTCTTGCCGGATGAGGATGAATCATCGGAT
This sequence comes from uncultured bacterium, assembly GCA_938082445.1. GTDB lineage: Bacteria > Hydrogenedentota > Hydrogenedentia > Hydrogenedentales > DTSJ01. Next base: position 3,299 of record CALLLL010000183.1, on the reverse strand, counting down.
GAATTAGATTTTCGATTTGAAAAACGGCGTATGGGCATATGAAAAATTGATTATTTGAATGGCTATGACCTATCGGAATACTCCCTATAGAGTAAACCAAAGTCATGTCTGTTCATCCCCTTAAATTACGCTAAAAACAGCTATTATTGCAAGTATCGCCCTATATAAAGCTTGATCAACACTAAAGACTTAGTTAGAGTTAGGTAACACTGTATGATAAGGAGAAGCCCATGCCCAAATTTGTTCTGGCCCTTGATCAGGGTACCACCTCTAGTCGTGCCATCGTATTTACCAAAGCCGGGAAAGTAAAGGCGACCGCACAGCGCGAGTTTCCGCAATTGTTCCCATCACCCGGTCATGTTGAGCATGATCCTGAAGCCATTTGGAAATCTCAACTGGCGACTGCACGGGGTGCACTACGAAAAGCGCAGGTGAGTCCCAAGCAAATAGCGGCTATTGGAATTACCAATCAACGCGAGACTGTTGTGTTATGGGAGAAAGCCACGGGAAAAGCCATTCACAATGCCATAGTTTGGCAAAGTCGCATCACGGCTGATTTGTGTGAAGAACTGAAAGCTGCTGGGCATGAAAAGACCTTTCGTAAAAAAACAGGATTGGTGCTGGATGCGTATTTCTCGGGTACAAAAATTAAGTATTTATTGGATAAATACAAAGGCCTGCGTAAACGCGCTGAACGTGGTGAAATTTTAGCCGGGACTATGGATACCTATTTGCTTTGGCGATTGACCGGAGGCAAGGTCCATGCAACGGATTATAGTAATGCAAGTCGTACGTTGATTTTTAATATCCACACTCTTAAATGGGATAAGCAATTGCTTAAAATTTTGGATATTCCTGAAGTCATGTTGCCCGAAGTAAAAGATTCCAGTGGCCATTTCGGTGATACCGATCCCAAATTGCTGGGTGAATCCATTCCCATTACAGGGATTGCTGGCGATCAGCAAGCCGCGACTTTTGGGCAAGGTTGTTTTAAGAAAGGTATGGTTAAAAATACCTACGGAACCGGTTGCTTCACGTTAATGAATACTGGCAATACTCCAGTAACGAGTAAAAATGGACTGCTTACTACAATCGGATGGGGGATTAATGGGAAGATAACCTACTGCCTGGAAGGTAGTGTGTTTATTGGCGGTGCCGCAGTGCAATGGTTGCGTGATGGTCTAAAGATCATTAAAAAGTCAACTGATGTCGAAAAACTTGCTGCAACTGAAACCGATCACGGTGGGGTTTATTTTGTGCCTGCATTTGTGGGACTCGGTACACCGTATTGGGATCCGTATGCCCGGGGAATTATTGTTGGCTTGGAACGGGGGACCACGGGTGGTCATATTGCACATGCTACGCTGCAATCCATGGCTTATCAAAGTCGAGATTTGGTATCAGCGATGGAATCGGATGCAAAGACCAAACTTAAACAACTTCGTGTTGATGGTGGAGCAACTGCCAATGATGGTTTAATGCAATTCCAAGCGGACATTTTAGGTACACGTGTTCAACGTCCTGTAGTCGCCGAAACGACTGCTTTGGGTGCTGCCTACTTGGCCGGCCTTGCTGTTGGCTTTTGGAAAAGCCAGAATGATATTTCACAAAACTGGGTATTGGACAAAGAATTTAAAATATCGATGAAACCAATTAAGCGTGAAGCGTTATATAAAGATTGGAAATATGCAGTGGATAGAGCCAAAAATTGGCTTAACTGACAACTATACCTAACATTTAATAGATTAAAACGTTATCAAAGCCCTTGTTTTTATGGCTTTTTGTGAAATTAGTAATTAGTTGACAATACTAACAAAATTCTATATTATCTAGAAAGTGTGTTATTCTAGTTATACAGTGGGAATGAACGTATTTCTATCAGGCCATGTAATTGTTATGGAGGTAGTGCATGTACGAGTTTGTTTGCCCTGAGTGTAGTGAGGTTCTGCACATTCCGGAGAAATATATTGGGTCAAAGGGAACGTGCCGTAAGTGTCAGTCGCCGATCGTAGTGGGGCCAGCGACACATCAAAACGGTAATGGTCATTCTGCATCTTCACCACCCAATTTAGTCGTCCTTCAACTTGAAACCACAGGACCAGCATCGCGTAAGCACGCCATTATTGAAATTGGTTGTATTAAGCTGGACTTGGCTGGGAAAGAATTGGATAGTTTCTGGACTTTCTGTAATCCCGATCAGCATATATCTTCAAAAATTATTGACCGTACAGGCATAACTGAAGATATGGTCGCTCAATCACCTTACCCTAATGAAGGGGTGAAGGAATTTTTTGACTGGGTTGGACCCAATCCCATTATTTTTACTGATCATCCGCACTACACGAGTAAATTCTTATCGGCAACTTTGCTTCGAGAAGATATTGTTCCGCCACAAGCAAAAGTGGTTGATATAATTGAATGGTCCCGTGAGAGAGGCATTCAAGTAAAGGGAAATGAATTCCGCTTACGTACTGTATTGGACACGATTGGTTTTCCGATATCGAATGAACACCACCGCTCGATGGATTCGTGTCATGGGATGCAGCATTTAGTTCAATATTTAATGGCCAAAGAAACACAAATGCTCCTCAAGAACGAACATCCTTCACTGTTCGGTAAATTGTTGCAAAAGCATACTGATGAAGAGCAACAAAAATTATTTATTTCGATTATCAATCGTTCGCAAAAGATGAAAGATTCGTGTGGCAATCCATTTTATGAGTTGCAAGCCTATGAGGCCCGTAAGAGTGGAGTGCCTCTCAAGTCGGTGAAATCATCCGTGGGCAATAACCCTGATCTTATTACGCATATGCCGGAATGGTTTGAAGAGAAACGGGAGAAAATCAAAGGGATTCGATCCCTACCACGTGAAGACTTCGATCCATTTGAGGATCATTCAAGCGATACGGCCTGGGAATTTGCATTAATCGAGGCCAGTCAAAGTGCCTCGCCGGAAGAACGTCGTCGATTTTTAATGCGGGCAATTGATCTAAATGCGAGTGACCCCAAACCCTATGAACATTTGATGGGGTATTATATTCGCGAGAAAAACTATATCTCAGCGCTGGAAATTTGCGAGAAATATTTCGAGTCCAAAAACTGGGAGCAACCTCAGTTTGCTGGCAGTAGTTTGAAAATGCTTGATCGCTATGAAAAGCTTGAGCATAAACTTGCGCGCGGTTAAGCATTAAGAACCGATATTCTCTAATTCTTCCCACCGTGCATACAGTTTTTCCAGATCTTGTTTGGCAGTTTCGAGTTTAGATAGTGTGTCTTGTACCACTGAATATTCCTGATCG
>CALLLL010000182.1 GCA_938082445.1 uncultured bacterium | reverse complement strand
TGAGAATGTGCCTGAAATCGAGGCAATTTTGGCTGATTTGGTGGAAAATGATGCTGCAGTGAGTACTATGAAGTCTGCAGGTGTGTTTAAAATTGAGTCTCCGAAGTTGGAAAGTCGGAAAAAATTTAGAGGTCGATTGGTCTTTGAGCGCCCGGATCGCTTGTATGTGGAAGGCAGTAAGTTGGCTGGTGCTATTGTTGTTTTTAAGATGATTTGTGTCGGGCCGGAATTTCTAATGGAGTTTCCTGGGGAGAAGGAAGAGAATTTTTATGCTTTAGAGGGGACGGAATTTGCGGATGTGGATTTTTCGGTGTCTCCTACGGATATTGTCCATGAGATGTTTTTACCGGAGCATTGGGCAAAAATAAAACCGCGTTCGTTGCGTATGGTCGCGTATAATGAGGAGGAAAATCGGGTGGTATTGGAATTGCGTCAGCGTTGGCGATTGCACCGACGGTTAGAGCTACAATTGGTAAATCCGGATGCGCCGCGTTGGGTAATTACTCGGCATGTGCGTTATGATTCGCGTGGTCATGAATTGGCCGTGACCGAATTGTCGAAGTATAACGTTATTGAGGGTGTCTTGTTTCCTGAGGGGGTGGATGCATTTTTTCCCACCGAAGAAACTCGGATGACTTTTACATTGAAAGATATCCGATTGAATGCGGATATGTCAGCATCGACGTTTGATATTCAAACGCGGGCGCGGGAGTTAGGGTTATTAGAAGCCCCTTAATCGGGCTAGGAAAGTGAAGAAAGTATTTATGAGTGAAATTGCACCAACATTTATTTCTGAATTGTACCCTGAAGAATTATCAGAACTCTTGGGGTTGAAACCTTTTCAAGGGCGTCAGTTGTTTCAGTGGATTCATCGGAAGAAAGTTTTTGATGTAGACGAAATGACAAGTTTGTCGAAGGAGTTACGTGCGCGATTGAAAGATGGGTACAGCATCAATCGTCTTGAGCCTTTTCGGTCATCGTATTCGGAGAAAACCGAGACGCGTAAATCTTTGATGAAGCTGGCCGATGGCGAAACTGTGGAGACGGTGTGTATTCCTGCGGAGAAGCGCCATACGTTTTGTGTGTCTTCACAGGTTGGGTGTGCGGTTAAGTGTACTTTTTGTGCTACGGGAGAATCGGGGTATGCGCGGAATTTGAGTGCAGGTGAAATTGTTGAGCAGGTCTTGCATTTTATGTCTGATGAAACGGGCGTGATGGACGATGACCGAAAACCCAATATTGTCTATATGGGCATGGGCGAACCGTTTCATAATTATGATGCGGTGATACGCAGTATTCGCTTGCTGATGCATGAAGAAGGGATGCAGTTGGGGGCTAGACGCATTACGGTGTCGACTGCGGGGGATGTGAAGGGGATTGAGCGTTTTACGGATGAGGATTGGCAGGTGCGGTTGAGTGTATCGTTGCATGCTGCTAATGATACTTTGCGCGATGAGTTGGTGCCAATGAACCGGAAATATAATCTTGAACGCTTGATGGGTTCGATTCATAACTATATTGAAAAAACGGGCCGACAAATGACCTTTGAGTGGACGTTGTTACAGGATGTTAATGATTCGATTGAAATTGCGGATGAATTGGTTGATTTAATTGGTGATATGAAAGCGCATGTAAATTTAATTCCTTGCAATCCTGTATCCGGTCTTGGGTATAAACCACCTACCCCTTCAGTGAGTCGAGCATTTCGAAATCATTTAGAGCGACGAGGTGTCCTGTCGACTTTGCGCTTAGAGCGTGGACAGGATATTGATGCTGCGTGTGGGCAGTTGCGCAGACGTACATTGACAACTTAATCTTCCAGATTTTTATGCGGGGTCAGCAATGCATCGATGCCAAATTCAGATTCAATGGAGTTTTGTAATGTATCCATCGCCTCTTCAACTTCGCGTATTTTAGCGTCTATGACATCACGGTCGTCGGATACGGGTGGTAGAATTAAATCACCTATGGCATAGACCCATGTTCCAAATGGGCGCGGAATGCACATACGGTCCCAGCTTTTAGCACGGCGAGTTTTTGTTGCGGTTGCTGCTACGCAAAGAATGGGGAATCCTGTACGTTGTGAGAGGACTACGATGCCGGGTTTGGATTTTCTTCTGGGGCCGCGTGGTCCATCAATAGTAATGCCTAGTGCTTTGACATTTGGGGCCAGTTTGACCATTTCGCTGAGTGCTTCGGAGCCGCCTTTTGAGGAAGAGCCGCGTACGCAATCAACACCGAAGCATTTCAGCATTCGGGCACCAATTTCTCCGTCTCGACTATGGCTGGCGAGTGCGTGAATATCTTTAGCAGCGAATTTAGGAATGAGCATAGCGGCATTTTCATGCCACACTGCAGCAAGAATTGGTTCATCTTGATCTAGGTATGTATCTAGTCGATTTTCGCCTATTATGACACTTTTATTGAGTAGTAGTAAGATTTTGAGCCAAATCGCGATAATGCGAGGGCCAATGGCCAAAGCTATTTTATGGGACAGCTTTAGGGGTTTTGGTGGAGGAGGCTCAGAAACTTCCGTACTCAAGAGGAGAGCTCCATCCCCTTGATGAGTTGGTATATAACGCGAGTACGTGGGGCTGTGAGTGATGCGGCATCGCAGCGGCGAAGGATTTCACCGCTGATGGCTTCTACTTCAGTTTGACGGTTGGCGCGGACATCTTGAAGCATGGAGGATATGTTGCTGGCGGTTTTTTCGCACACTTCTTCTGCTTTTTCAACGAGGCTATATTCGAAGCGGTAGCCTTCTGTTGAGGCGACTCGTGCGGCTTCCACAACGAGGTCACGCATGAGTTGACGAATTTCTTTTTGATGAAGTAGGTGTCCATTTGGGATATTAAGTAATGCTGTGAGGGGATTTATGCCGGCATTGATTACGGCTTTTTCCCAAAGCATTTGCCCGGGGGACATGGTTGTTTGAATATCGAAACCTGCATTTTTTAAAGCATGTTCTGCTGATTCCGTGGAGCATGCTGTCCATGCGCCCAGGGTTGTTACTCCGGATGCAGCATGACGAATTTGGCCTTCATCGAGTAGTGTCGCTGCTTCGGATGTGGAGCCAGCAATTACATTGGAGCTTCCGACTATTTTACAGAGAGTCTCTACGTTTCCCAATCCATTTTGTATGGTGAGTACGGGAATATTTGAAGGGAGTTCAAGTGATTGTGTTGCGTAACTTTTTGTACACACAATAATTAGGTCTTGCTTAGCGGGTATGGCAGTTGCCGTAGCGGGTTTAGCGGTGATTGTTTTGTCATTTGCGGTAATCAAACTAAGGCCTGATTTAGACAATCGCTCAGTACGATCGGT
>CALLLL010000181.1 GCA_938082445.1 uncultured bacterium | reverse complement strand
TCTGGGAATTTACCCTTAAACTTTCCGCTGATGGTAAGACCTTAACCGGTTCCTATCATCGCTCTGATAAAAATGGAAACTATGCATACGACAGTGAAATATTTAGCTGGGTGCGTGGCTAGCGATTAGCGATATAGCTAGACTCCTGTACAAAGGCTTCGGTAGTATAGAGCTATGACTACGAAGCAAGAAATTTCAGATACTGCATGCCTTTTGGCTATGTTAATGACACCTGGCGTAGGGGTAGTAACTCTCAATCGCTTGGTATTGGCCCTGCATCAAGCAGGGATTCCTTTGCATGCTGTAGCCAGTTCTCCAGAGTCCGTTTTAGGTAAAGGACTCCCTGCAGGTTTGGAATGGGCTGTACAGCCCTTATCCAGCTGTGAATCCGCCACCCTAGACCGTGCAAGCCTTCTTTATCAACGTGTTTTGGATACTGGAGGGCAATGGGTGCTGTATGGCGATGAAGAATACCCCGAAATCCTGTCACAATGCATGGGGTATTATGCACCACCCATGTTTTCTGTTTATGGAGACTTAGAACTTCTCAAACAACCCGGTGTATCTATTGTTGGAGCGAGAGATGCTAGCGAGCACGGAGTGGCCTTGGCTAAAGAATTAGCACGCTGGTCTGCGGAAAACGGACGTTGTGTCATCAGCGGAGGCGCACAAGGTATCGACTTGTGTGCACACCAAGCCGCTCTTGAATCTGACGGCACTACAGCTCTATTTATACCAGAAGGCTGTTTGAGTTTTAGTGGCCCCAAATGGCTTAGGGACTATATAGATGGGGGCAAAGCTGTGGTAATAAGCCAAAGCATTCCCGATACCCCTTGGACTACCTCGGCCGCATTGACCCGCAATAAAACCATTGCAGCTCTCGGTGAATTGGTCTGTACAATCGATCCAGGCGTAAGTAGTGGTTCACGGCAAACTGCAGAACACGCATTACGCTTTGAAAAGCGTTCACTCATTTATGCTTATGATAAGCTCAATAGTGCCTACCACGATTTGATGCGTGAAGGAGCATACCCTGCGATCAGTGAATCGGGTCAATGGGATGATGCGTATGTTGAGCACCATTGGCGTAACCGACAACACGATAAACAAGAACAAACCGAATTGTTTTAAGAAGGAGAAATACGGAATGAAATTTGTAAAAACATTTAAAGGATACGAAGACAAAACGGCTTTATTGGATGGAATGGTGAATCAGTGGATCGCCGATAATAAAGTGGAAATATTAGGCTTGGAAACGGCCTTAAGTCATGAATATGAAAGTCGAGCTCAATCGGGGGATCTGATTTACACAGTCATCTATAAATCCGATGAGCCCATCGCCTAGCTAAGTTTATACTTAGGGCCTTATGGCAAGTCGCTAAAACTACGCTCGCGGGTAGTTTCAATCAAGTCGTCCAATGTTTTGGACTCCAGCGTTTCAATGAGGGTTGTTTTACCCCTTGCCCAAGTCTGGTGTAGAGGGCAGGGCTGCTCAGAATCGCATTGCTCCAAGCCCAATATGCATCCAGAAAAGGTGTTTGGGCCATCAACGGCTAATATGACTTCGTACAATGTGATTTCTGTGGGGGGCTTGGTGAGTGCATAGCCACCTCCAGGTCCTCGTACAGCATGTAAAAAGCCTCCATTTACGAGGGATTGGAAGATCTTACGAGTAAAGGACTCAGGTATACCAGCCTTTTCACATACGCTTTTGGCTTGAAACCGTGTCGTTTCACCTTCTGGTGCCATATGCACCAGCGCTCGTATAGCGTATTCACACCCTTTTGAATATAATCTAAACATAGTATACCGTCGGCTTGTTTTTAGATAACCTTGTCCATTTCTGCTATACTATAGTCACTTTATAGATGAAAATCAAGGACATTCTTGCATGTTACTCACCCCTGACTTATTGAAAAAACATGATAAACCCGGGCCACGCTACACGAGTTATCCAACTGTGCCCGCATGGAATCATGATTTTGATGCACACGATTATGTCACCGCCCTAAAAACGGCTTCAACATCCAGTAATGCCCCTATCGCACTGTACGTCCATATACCTTTTTGCGAAGAACGCTGTTGGTACTGTGGCTGTAATGTCGTCATTTCTAAAAAACCAGATATTGTCATAGAATTCCTCGAGCATATTGCCCTGGAACTTGCGATGGCTGCGAAAGAATTGGGAAATTCACGCACGGTATCGCAGTTGCATTGGGGAGGTGGAACACCAACATATCTGACTCCCGAACAGATGGAGCAACTTTTTGCTTCAATAGCCCAGTATTTCACTTTACTCCCCACCGCTGAAGTCGCCATCGAAGTAGACCCCCGAGTCACCACGGAAGCGCACATGAATACCCTGCATCGCTTGGGATTTAACCGCATCAGTATGGGGGTACAAGATTTATCCGCCGATGTACAAGAAGCCATCGGCCGAAATCAAAGCTTAGAACAAACCCAGCAAATGATGGACTGGAGCCGCGCAGCTGGTTTTGAAAGTATTAATATTGATCTCATTCATGGACTCCCTAAGCAAACTGTTGAAGGCTGGAGTGGAACCATTCGTTCAGCCATTGAGCTGTCGCCAGAACGATTCGCCATCTATAGTTACGCACACCTACCAAAAAGTTTAAAGCATCAAGCAAAGATCGCTTCAGAAGCGTTGCCTGATCAAGATACAAAATATCAGCTCATCGCCATTGCACGGAAGTTATTGATGGAGGCTGGGTATGTACCAATTGGAATGGACCATTTTGCCAAACCCGATGATGAACTCGCAATTGCGATGAAAGAAGGTAGGCTCTACCGTAATTTCATGGGCTACACTACCGTCGTAGCAGAAGAAATGGTTGGAATTGGTCCTTCTGCCATTGGACGAATTGGGGGAGTCTTTAACCAAAATGAAAAGCGCCTGTTCAAATATTACCGTTCATTAGATGAAGGACAATTTGCCACACTCTGCGGAGTTGATTTAAGCGCGGATGATGAAATTCGCAGTTGGGTGATTCAGCAGCTTATGTGCAACTTTACGTTGAATTATGATGTATTCGAAACCCGCTTTAGTGAATGCTTTACAGAATACTTCGATGAGGAACTTGCAGTATTGAGAAACTTTGCCGAAGACGATTTTGTTGAAGTGAGGGATGACGCCATTCATGTGCTCCCTGTAGGGCAAGTTTTTGTGCGTAACATCGCCATGGTCTTTGATGCTTACCTCAAAAAGACCCAAGAGCACGTTCAATTCTCACGCACGGTTTAATTTTCGCTACTGGGCTTCATGTCTCTATGGCGTAAACGTACTTCGTAATTAAGATCGCGTAATAAATGTAAAATCTGATGCGCAATGGCGACTGAACGATGCTGTCCCCCTGTACACCCAATTGCAATTGTTAAGAACGATTTCGGTTCCGCTTCGTATCGAGGCATTAAATATTTAATCATCGCTTTCGCATGTTTAAAAAATTCACGCGTTTCATCACTGTTGATGACATAATCGCGAACTTCGGCATCCATTCCACTTAAATGGCGCAGATCTTCATCCCAATATGGATTCGGCAAAAAGCGTACATCCAATACAATATCGGCTTCGTGTGGAAGACCATACTTGAACCCAAATGACATCACCTCGACGGCCATCGGGTGTGCTTCGCCTTGGATATTCACCATTGTAGCAATACGTTCACGCATTTCATTTGCAGGAATGTCGCTTGTATCAATCGTCAGGTCAGCGATATTTTGAACCGGTTTCAATAAAGCCCGCTCACGCTCGATTCCCTCATCTATATTGCCATGAAGCGAAGAAGGATGAGGACGGCGAGTTTCGCTATAGCGTTGACGTAAAACACGATCATTCGAAT
>CALLLL010000180.1 GCA_938082445.1 uncultured bacterium | reverse complement strand
GCTTCATCTGCGCGGTCTTTTCTCCGTGCAGCTCAAGGAGCGACTTGATGCACCGAAACGCCACGTGGCGGCAGGGTGCGATGATTACTACTCGGGCTTTTGTCAAACTGCTGTCCGCAACCTCAGGCATTGCCGAGACGTCGCCGCCAGCGGCGGCCTTCGCAGCCTTCAATCTGGCGTTGTTTTTCTTTCATAAAGGTATCAAAATTACCTTTATATCCGCGCACCCCGCCACGCTCTACTTCAACAATACGGTTCACGACAGTATTGAGCATTTGCCGATCGTGCGAAATAATAACAAGTGCATGCGGCCAATCTTTCAAGAAGCTTTCGAGCCATTCACGTGCTTGTAAATCGAGGTGGTTTTCCGGTTCATCGAGTAATAATAGGTCAGCATCAGCCAATAACACCAAGGCCAACATTAAGCGGGTACGCTGACCACCACTCAACGCTTTGAAAGCAATAACAAACTCTGATTCCAAAAAGCCAAGGCCACACAGGACGCGTTTTATACGCGACCGAAAGCCATAGCCATCCATGAGGGTAAACTGCTCCTGCAGATGACCATACTCTTCAAGTATCGCTTCATCTCCTTCACCAATGCGCTGCTCCATATTCGCAAGCTTTTTCTCCATATCCAAAAAATCTTGAAAATGTTCCAGCACAATATCGTGAAGGGTTTTATCGGCGGGCACATCGGGCAATTGCGACAATGCGGCAATCCGCACACGTTTCATCTTGTCAATCACCCCATCATCAGCAGTCACTTCACCTGTGATAATTCTAAACAGGGTTGATTTCCCGGCACCATTTCGCCCAATTAAACCTATCTTGTCTCCTGCTTCAACACGGAAATCTATTTCATCCAACACAGGATTCCCGTTATAGGCCTTGCTTATATTTTCAAATCGTAAGTAACTCATTAAATTCTTTTCCATTCAAACTTCAACGTCTGCAGATTTTACCATGAACGCCTAGGATGATGCTCGTTTATAGACTTCGCTGAGCACGGTTGGTTATGATGGGGCCATGAAAATGCCTCCTTTAAAAGATTGGTTCCGACACACGGAAGGTTCAGTAACTTATTACCTTCCAACGGAATCTACCGAGCACTTGGATATACTCAAGACCTATTGGAACAATCCTTGGCCAACTCTCCAAGTGGCACGCGAGCATAAATGGGGCGGAAACGTACTATTTGGCGAAGTGCCCAATATGAGTACTGAGCTCTACTTTAAACGATTCAAAATCACTAATCCACGATACATTCATAAACCTTCACGCGCAAAAACCACCGTAACCAATGAACTTTATATGCAATCCCTTGGTTTCCATACTCCCCCATTGTTTGGATTGATTGAAAAGCGTGTTGGCGGTGTACGGGTGGATAGCGCTGTGATTCACCATGCCTTGACAGATGCCTACCCCGCCTATAGCTGGATAAATCCCCCTGATGGATTTCGTCAAATTTCACAATGTGAACGAGATGCCTTTGTCAAAGCCATTGCACAAAGCACAGCCGATTTTCACCGAGCCTCTTTATTTCATGGCGATATGCATGTAGGCAATATTATGTGCGGATTTGTGGATGCCAGCGACATCACTATTTATTGGCTAGACAATGAGGAAGGGAAAAAATATTCAACACTCCCATTCACTAAACGTGCAAACGATTTAAAACATCTTTTTCGATTTACACACCTTGTCCCAAAGGAAGAGCAACAACTCTTCTGGAATACATATAAAGAACTGTGCGATTTGGATGAGCAGGAAATTAATACACTATCACAGCAATTAAACCACGAGACATCTAAATTCTGGCGTAAAAAAGGAATTGATTATTCTTGGGATTGAGGCGTTTCATCGCTTTCAGAATCATCACTGCTTGATTCATCGGCTACAGCTTCGTCTGCATCGGGAATCTCTGCCGCGTCCTTGATCTCAATTTGACCGTCTTCTTCACCTTCGTTCAAAAAGGTATCTATTCGCTGATTGGTATCGGACAATGCCTCCATCGCCAATTCCAGTTCCGCATCAATATCCACTAACTCTTCTGATAACTTAAGGTGTACGTTATCTTTCTTAGCCATGTTTCCCCCTTACTACACACTAATAAGCAAATTGCTGTGCACCGACCATTTCGTCGGCAAATTGTTTCAATAAATCAAATCGTTGCTGGCTGGTTTCTAAACCAGCACTGGGTAATTGTCCCCACGCCACTTCTTCGGTACAGGAGGCATAGCTCTCAGGATCGGCCCCATCAAGTTGGAAATCTTCACGAGCTGCAAGATTGGCAATACGTACAACCGCACATAATTGTGGGTTAGCGCAGTCAGCCATAGTACGATCATCGTGTGGATGATGACACGAAAGCGCATCGGTCAATGAATCCGGCAAGCTCCAACTGGCTGCAAGTGCAGCTGCAATATCAGCATGGTCAAACCCCAATTCTTGTTGTTCCAATTGAAATAAAGGAACCTCTTGCTCTTTCGCTGCGTGATAAATTTCTTCATACTCATCAGGCATCTGTTTCCACAACACAAGTTTTCCAATGTCATGTAATAGCCCCGCAATGAAATCTTCCCCTTGTAGATCCAGCTCCAATTGTACGCCCAATTTCTTTGAAAATGACGCAACGGATGCTGAGTGATCCCATAAACCTTCTTCATTCAATAAAAACGAGGTGGACGGATCTTTGAGGGTATCCATCACTGAAATCCCCACTACGATGTTACGCACTTCTTTAATTCCCAAAATCACTAATGCCAATTTCAACGTCCCGATCACTTGACGCATTCCGTAATAGGAGGAGTTACTGACTTTGAGCAATTTTGCTGTCAATCCCATATCCTGTTCAATTAACGCACTAACTTCGGATACTGGAACACCTGGTTTTTCCGTCAACTCCATTACTTGTGCCACCACTTTTGGGATGGAAGGCAGGTCGCCTATGCTAGCAATGATTTTATCCAACTCTTTTTTTGATTTCATGAAACGGGCCTTTTCTCTCTTAGTATAACTACGACTAAACGGTCAGAGGGGATACGTTACCCACGTATTCTCCGAAAGCTCTTAATATTTCAATTCCTTCATTTTGACTTTTCTCTGGGTGAAACTGAGTACCAAATACATGGCCTTTACCCACGACAGCAGGAAATTCTATTCCATACGTTGATGTCGCGTACACATCATCCTGAGACTCAGGCTGAGGGTGATAGCTATGCACGAAATACACATATGGGTCTTCTGACAAATGACTCAAGATCGCACACGGCTTATTGGCATTCACCGATAAGTGGTTCCAGCCCATGTGGGGCACCTTCAGTCCTGTATCAGAAGCATCTGGAAAACGTACGACTCGACCCTTTAAAAAGCCCAGACCTTGTGATCCTTCCCCCTCGTCACTTGACTCAAATAACATCTGCATCCCTACACAAATTCCCAATAACGGTATTCCGTTATCGACAGCTTCTAGTAGGGGCTCAACGAATCCACGCTCTTTCAATCCGTCATAGCAATCTTTGAATGCGCCAACGCCCGGCAGGATTATACCATGTGCTTGGGCTATATCACTGGGATCGCTAGACACAATCGCTTCGTGGCCGCCTTTTTCCAAGCCTTTTTGCGCACTACGCAGGTTACCCATGCCGTAGTCGATAATTACGATATTCATGTGAAGCCTTAGGTTTCCAATACGCCTTTGGTGGACGGTACGCCCTTTACACTCGCATCAATACTCAAAGATTGACGCAAAGCACGTGCATAGGCTTTAAACAAAACTTCAATGCCATGGTGGACATTGGTACCATAGTGTAAATTTAAGTGCAAAGTAATGCGGCTATTCATGGCGAAAGCACGGAAAAACTCCTCAGCCAATTCAGCATCAAAATCCCCTAAACGTACTTTAGGGATATCAGCATTAAAGACCAAGAATGGACGACCGCTAAAATCGATCGCGACTTCCGCCAGGGCTTCATCCATAGGGATTACCGCATGGCCAAATCGAGTTAAGCCAACGGGCTCACCAACGGCCTGTAAAAAGGCTTGACCAAGTAGAATACCCACATCTTCTACCGTGTGGTGCGGATCAATGTGTAGATCACCGTCGCATTTCACAGTCAAATCAAACTGACCATGCTTTGCTAGATGAGTGAGCATGTGATCGAAGAAACCTACCCCTGTATCGATGGTGGAATTCCCCTCACCGTCAAGGTTAACTTCTACCGAAATGGTAGTTTCATTTGTTGTACGACTCAGTGCTTGTGTTCTCATCACATACGGCCCCATAGTGATCTACTATAAAAATACAATTTAACGTCCTAAAAATAGGCGCTCAGCTAAAAAGGCGGGCAATCCAGCCCTTGTAACTTTATCAGCAGCCTCTTTAACAGGATAATTTATGCGCACCAATTGAAATTCATTGGTATCTGTATCGAGCAAGCCAAAGGAAGCCATTGGATTCCCGTCGCGCGGCTGACCTACAGATCCCGGATTCACAAAGAATAATTTATCATCACTTAACTGGAATTTTCCGTCTTCGTCAAAGCTGTATACACCGTCTTTAGCGAACAATGAGGGTTGATGCGTGTGTCCAAAGAAACATAAGTTGGTGTTTTTCTTTTCGACATAAGGAACATGGGGCAATATATCTTCCCATGTAAAGAGGTATGAATTACGATTCACAGGAGACCCATGCACCGCTAAGAATGGTCCGATTACTTTATTATCAGGCAAACCCCGCAACCACTCAAGATTGTCTTCGCGTAAAGTTTCACGGGTCCACATCGCAGCCGACAAAGCCACAGGGTTAAACCCCCAAGGCTCTTCCAACCCACAAGCAACCGCATCGTGATTTCCGCAGATCGTGGGTATTTCACGTTCACGCATAATATCGCAGCATTCGTTAGGATTGGCGTTGTAGCCTACAATATCCCCCAAATTAACGATTTGATCCACACCGATTTCATCGATCTTATTTAAAACGGCAACCGTCGCCTCCAAATTGGCGTGGTTATCCGAAATGAGCGCATATTTCAATGCTCTTAACCTCCAGAAAAATATAAAGTTCGCAGGATTACTCCTCGATTACCTTGTAACGTAATCCACACCTAACAGGTACCCTGCGATCTTTGTAAAACAGCGATTTAACAATTTGATTGAGTAGATTATACTTGATTGATAAGGGCTATTCCCAATTTAATTCCACTAAACAAGTAATTTATTCATCCCAAAAGTCACCTAAAAGCCCCAAATAGTGGGTATTTAGCACAATTATTAGACCAAATTGTCCTCTTCTGCGTAGATATAACTGCGGGTTTCAATCAAGGTACCGTTAACGATTAACGTAATGTGGTACTCACCGGGTAATTTGGGCTGTGAATTTTTATGTTTGAAGAGCACTTTTCGGGACAAGGAATCTTCACTTTTACCCGATATAGTCTTTTGCTGAATGAGATAGGTGTAACGTCGAGGCTTATTTCCTGCACCAGGCCCTTCCACAATGAGTTGTGCTCGAACCTTAGACGCTTGTTTTCGGGTATTCTCTATTCGAAGCGATGTCGGCAGTTGTCGCCCTATGCGGAGCCGTTTAGCATGTTCCAGTTTCTTTTGCTCCCAAGTAACATTGATGGATCGCATAGGGGCGAATCCCATCAATACCAGTGCTTCTGTATTTGACTGGCGCAACAACGTTCGCATCCCACGATCAATTATGAAGTGCGCTTCAGGGGAATCTGCTATGCCTTGCTTACGCCATACTTTAACCCATGTACACAAGATGTCAGGATTGTCTTTCGAAATATCGTTTAGGCAATTCCCCACCGCGAGCTGTACATAGCGCGAGGAGTCATTGAGCAACTTAGCCATGATAGGCTCTAATAACGCAGGGTCATTCCGAAGTGCTTTCAAATGACCGGTCCAAACTCCCAAGGGGCGCAGGGCTTCCACCAGCAATCGACGCGCGGCTTCATCTTCATCATCCAACCATTTAAGGGAAAATTTAAGGATGGCCTCCACCCCATAATCACGCATCAACCATTTCAAATATTTTTGGGCTGATTCTTGTGCCCAGGTGCCGGGTAAGACACCGGTGGAATACAACTCCTCGCAACACCGCTTAGGGTTGTCCTGATGCATTAAGTAGACCATACCCGAAGCATAACCGCGCATACGGTCTGCATTGGATACTTTGAGTTCATCAAGCAGTTGCTGCTGTTTTACCGTGTCATCACTCAGGCCGTGGAGAGTTTCTACAGCCAGATCAAATTGTTTAAGTAAAGATAGATTAAAATAGTCAGCTTGAATCAATGCCCCCGCGATATCAACATCGTCAAACAGGTCATACACGATATCATCGATAATGTGTAGACTGTTCTTACCGGGCGTTTCTTTTGGGACGCCTTCACCGGGATTTCTATCGGAGTATTCTTGGTTCAATCGAGTACCTCATAGTCCACGGGGGTGTGAATACCATTTTCCAGCCATCGAGCCAACATAAACAGCGTATCGCTTAGACGATTAATAAAGGGTAAAACTATGGTCACATCAAATTCCGGCAAAGATTCTTTAAGGATAATGATACTACGTTCAAGACGACGCACATCGGTACACAACACATCTGTCATGGCGGCGAGTTCATTGGAGGCAGAAACGATAAAATACTTTGG
>CALLLL010000179.1 GCA_938082445.1 uncultured bacterium | reverse complement strand
AAAACGACGACCTCAATGTGACCGAAGTGGCTAAATTAGCCGAGGTCAGCGAATCGTGCGTATTGCGTATGCTGGAGCAAGGCCTCATCGTCAATGAGCAAGTCGACAATGAGGTTAAATGCGGTCGATGTGGATTACCCGCCATCAGTACCCAACAACGACTCTGCGGCAGTTGCCTCACTTCTTTGGACCAAACATTTTATAGTGAGATCAACGAAGCCAAAGATCGCATCGAAGAAGCCGTGCCATCGGACAGCGTCCACGTCATGCTGAACAAAAAACGGAAAAAAATCGTCGACCCCGATCAGCTTTAGGCTCACCTACTCCTCAAGCGAGCTATATTTAGCGCTTGCACTCCTTAAAGTGTTACAATCTTCCCATTCTGCTGGACCATGCGGATGGTCTGCCAACCCTATTAGCGACAAAGGATATTTGTGTTTATGAGTGAAGTACGCGTACGTATTGCCCCATCCCCTTCGGGATTTCTCCATATTGGAACCGCCAAAATTGCCCTCTTCAACTGGCTCTATGCCCGCCAAACCGGCGGCACCTTCGTGCTGCGTCTCGAAGACACTGACGCCGACCGCACCGAAGAAGAATTCGTTCAGGCCATGTGCGATGGATTCAAATGGCTCGGAATCGATTGGGATGAAGGCCCCGCTTTCGGCGATGAGCCGCAAAAAGGCGATTTTGGTCCTTACCGTCAATCCGAACGCAATCAGCTCCACCGTGACGCTGGACAGAAATTATTGTCCGAAGGCAAAGCTTACCGTTGCTTCTGCACCAAAGAAGAACTCGATATCGAACGCGAACGCGCACAAAAAGAAAAACGTCCCCCACGCTACAACGGAAAATGCCGTGACCTCGATGCCGCTGAATCCCAAGCCCGCCATGAAGCCGGTGAACGCAACGTCGTGCGCTTCAAAGTCCCTGAAGGACAAACCATCATCGAAGACCTCGTACAAGGCACCGTCGAAACACAAAACAAAGAATTCGATGACTTCGTCATCCTCAAACCCACCGGCGATCCTATTTTCCACCTGGCCGTAGTGGTCGACGACGGGGACATGAACATCACCCACGTATTCCGTGGCGACGATCACCTCACAAATACTTCGCGCCACGCCATGCTCTTCGACGCGCTCGGCTACGACCGCCCCATCTTCGCACACTTACCGATGGTGCTTGATGAACAAGGTAAAAAATACAGTAAACGCCTCCACGGTGCCAACGTTCTCGACTGGCGCGAAGACGGATACTTACCCGAAACCATGCTCAACTATGTTGCCCTGATGGGCTGGTCGCCGGGCGATGATGAAGAAATCTTTACCCGCGATGAACTGGTTAAAGCTTTCTCTGTCGATCGCTTAGGTAAATCCGCTGCGAAATTCGACATGAAACGCCTTCAATGGATCAACGGTCAACACATGCGCACTATGCCGATTGAAGAGCTCCGGGATCGCGTCTTACCTCGTCTAAGTGAAGCCGGAATCGACTTCAGTGGAAAATCCGAAGAGTGGCTCACACAAATGGCGGCCATCTGCCAAGAAAAGCTCAAAACGTTGAACGAAATCGTGGACTACACCGATTTCTTTTTCAAAGACATTGACGAGTACAACGCCAAAGCCGTCAAAAAGCAATTCCAAAAAGAAGGCGCACTCGACCGACTCGAAATCATCCTCGCTGTATTCCAAGAAAACGACTGCACCACCCAAGCATTGCACGATGCTATCGAAGCTGTCTGCGAAGAAAAAGAACTCGGACTCGGTCAAATTAATCCACTCGTTCGCCTCTCCTTGAGCGGAAAAATGATGGGCCCCGGCGTCTTTGAACTCGCCGAACTCCTCGGCAAAGACGAATGCATCAAACGTCTCGAAAACGCGATTGAATATGTAAAGGGATTGTAAGATGAACAAAGCAGTACTCGGCATCGACCTCGGCGGCACGGGCGTAAAAACCGCCCTTGTCAGCGAAGACAAAGTCATCCTCGCCCAAGAGACCCGCCCCACCCAAGCCGAACAAGGCCTCGAAGTGGTCCTCGGTAACATGGTCGACTCCGCTGAAGCCGTCATAGCATCATCCGGCATTGATCGCGCCCATATCCTCGGCGCAGGCATCGGTGCACCCGGTCCCTCCAACTGGCAAGAAGGCATCGTCTACAGCCCACCCAATTTACCCGGCTGGAAAGACGTCCCCCTCGCAAAACTCATGTCCGAACGGCTCGGCTTCCCCTGCTTCATTGAAAACGACGCCAACGCGGCGTGCTACGGCGAATACTGGATGGGCGCCGGACAAGGCAGCACCAACATGTGCGTACTCACCCTCGGCACAGGCGTGGGCGGCGGCATCGTTACCCATGGAAAACTCCTGCGCGGCATTGACGGTACTGCTGGCGAAATTGGTCACCTCAAAGTCCAACGCGACGGCCGCCTCTGCGGTTGCGGTGCCCACGGCTGCCTAGAAAGCTACGGCTCCGTCACCGGACTCACCTGGACCGCCCGCGAAGGCCTTGAAGCTGGTGTCAGCTCATCGCTCACCGAAATGTGTAATGGCGACCTCAGTACCCTCACCGGGAAAATGGTGTCCGATGCGGCAGTCGCTGGCGATGCATTTGCCAATGAAGTCCTCGACGAAACCGCGACCTGGCTTGGCATCGGCATCTCCAGCCTCATCAACATCTTCAATCCCGAAAAAATCGTTCTCTGTGGAGGCATGATCGCCGCAGGCGAACGCCTGTTTAAACCCAGTCGCGAATCCGCCAAAGCCCGCTCATTCCCCGTCCCTGCTGAACGCGTGGAAATCGTAGCCGGAGCCCTCGGTAACGACTCAGGCGTGCTCGGTTGCGCAGGCGTAGCCCTCGAACGCGCCACGGAGAATAACTAGACTTCGAGTCAATCATTGGTCAACCCAGGAAGCCCATCCATGAAGACAACCATCTGCACATCCAAAGAAGAACTGGGCCATCACGCTGCTACCGAAGGCGCTTCATTGATTCGCGAGGCTATTGCTCAGCAAGGCCACGCCACCATCATCGTGGCCACAGGCGCCTCACAATTTGAAATGCTCTCGGCTTTGGTCCAGGAACCGGACATCGACTGGTCATGCGTCACTGCTTTCCATCTCGACGAATACATCGGTATGCCCGACACACATCCGGCTTCCTTCCGAAAATACTTAAAGGAGCGTTTTGTTGATCCAATCCCTCTCGGCACTTTTCACTATGTGAACGGCGAAGGACTGGATGGGAATGGCGATGTGCAATCCGAATGCCAACGCTTATCACAACTCATCACCGCGCAGCCCATTGATGTCGCCTTCGTCGGCATCGGCGAAAACGGACACCTCGCCTTCAACGATCCTCCCGCTGACTTCGAAACGGACGAGCCGTATATTGTCGTCACATTGGACAAAGCCTGTCGAAAGCAACAACTAGGCGAAGGCTGGTTCACCACACTCGATGACGTTCCGCAACAAGCCATCAGCATGTCCATACGCCAAATCATGAAGTCCAAGCACATCATTTGCAGCGTCCCCGACGAGCGTAAAGCCCACGCCGTCCAAGGTACCCTCGAAGGTCCTATTAGCCCGGACCACCCGGCCTCCGTTCTGCAAGAGCATTCTCACACCTCTCTATACCTTGACACACACTCTGCCAAAGGATTACATTCATAAAAGCTGAATAAAGGAGAGTAGAATGAAACGTGTTATCGTATTGTTCGTGTGTGTTGTTGGCTTTTGCAGTATAGCGTACCGAGCCGAATCCGAAGATTCGCCTAAGCGTCCCAACATCCTCTTCATCATGACCGACCAGCAACGCTGGGATGCCCTCGGGGTTAACGGCAATGACATCATCCAAACGCCGCACGTCGATGCACTCGCGAAAAAGTCCGCGAACTTTACTCATTTCTTTGTGAATTCTCCGGTCTGCGTGCCGTCTCGCGCGTCATTCTTCACCGGACGCTATCCGCATGCCCATAAAAATCGAGTAAATTACACTCTTCTGAGTGAAAGCGAACGCCTTCTTCCTTCTTACCTGCAAGAGGCCGGATATACCACCGCCCTTGTCGGTAAAACTCATCTTTACTATGCCTTCCCTCCTACCCCAAAAGAAGTCCAGCGCACCGGCTTCGACATCGTCGAGTTGCATGACGGCGTATCCAAAACCGACAAACATTCCGCCTATGCCAAATGGTACAAAGAGAATGATCCCAATCCCCAAACCTATTACCGAGCCACGGTCCAAAGCCAACTTAAACAAGGGCAAGAGCTTCCTAAAGGCACCAATCCCTACCAAGCGCTCATCAAAGCCCGGTTCTCTGATACCGCCTGGACCGGACTTAAAACGCGCGAGTACATTGAGCAGTTCAAAGACAGTGACGAACCTTTTTTTATCTTCACCTCATTCTGGAAACCGCACTCCCCATTCGAAGTCCATAAGCCCTACGACTCAATGTATTCCAACATCGACATTCCCCTCCCTAAAGCGGAAACACTCGAAAGTATTCAGCAACTCCCGCTGCCGCTTCAAAAGCTCATCCTTCGTGGCCGCCCTCCCGTCTACAGCACTGACCGCGAGAAACTTCAATGGATATACCGAAGCTATTACGGTACCGTAAGCCACATCGACGACGAAGTCGGTCAAATACTCAAGACTCTTGAAGCCACTGGACAAGCCGACAACACCATCATCGTCTTCACTTCCGATCACGGTGACCAATTACTTGAGCACGGTATGATGGGTAAAAACGCATTTTTTGAATCCTCTGTTCGCGTACCCTTCATGCTCCACTTTCCCGGCAAAACTACCCCCGGTCAATACGATGAACTTATTGAATCCGTCGATCTTCTCCCGACTCTTTTCGAATGGATCGGACTCCCTGAACCCTTGCATAATCACGGGCGCAGCCTAGTTCCCCTTATAAGCGAAAGCGATCGCACTTATCAATCGCGCGACGCCGTTTTCGCCGAAAACATAATCCCTGAAGTCATCACGACCGGCTACCTCGATTTCGATTACACCAAGGGTGAAGGAATCAAAGGTATCGAACACCCCGATGCGAAAATGGTTCGAACACGCCGCTGGAAGTACAACCATTACCCCGAAGGCTATGCTGAACTCTATGATCTCCAAAATGATCCAATGGAAGAACACAATTTAGCCGGAGATCCCAGATACGCCCAAACTCAACACGAACTACAACTGAAGCTACTTAATTGGCTTATTACCACCACCGAAACTGAGCAAATCGCACCAAAATGGCTCGTTCCCTAAAAAAGGCCATCCTACATACTTGATCTGTTAATTTTTATAATGTACAATATTGTTTACGATATCTAACATTCCTACATTTATGTAGATAAGGACTCTTTCATGGCTGCACGAAAACCAAAGGTTCGCAACGAAGTTGCAGAATTAACCCTACTATTTGAAATTAGCCAACTGCTCGACCAATCCATGGACTTGCGCGATGTTGTAAACCCCATCCTCAAATCAATCGCCAAGCATTCAGGCATGGTTCGTGGTTCAGTCACCCTACTCGACCGAGAAACGGGTGAATTAGTCACTGAAGCATCTCAAGGTCTTTCCGACTCTCAGAAACAACGCGCCCGCTATCAACTCGGTGAAGGGGTCACCGGAAACGTTGTACGTTCAGGGCGTCCCATGGCTGTACCCAAAGTTTCCGAAGAACCCTTATTCCTCAACCGTACCAAGTCCCGTGAAAATTTATCCAAAGATGAAATCTCGTTTATCTGTGTCCCCATCAAAGTGGAAAACGAAGTCATCGGTACCATGAGCGCAGATCGCCTCTTCGATGAAGAAACCGGGCTCGATGAAGATGTCCGACTCCTCTCAATTATCGCCTCCATGATTTCCCAAGCGGTGCGTCTTCGCCAAGAAGTACAAAAGCATCAACAACAACTCATGGCCGAGAACGACCGCTTGAAAGAAGAACTGCGCGATCGCTTTCGCCCCTCCAATATCATTGGCCGTTCCAATAAAATGCAAAACGTCTACGACATGATTGCTCAAGTAGCCCCCAGTGAAACCACCGTACTCATTCGTGGTGAAAGCGGTGTAGGTAAAGAACTGGTCGCTCATTCTATCCACTACAACAGCCCAAGATCTTCTCGCCCCTTCGTACGCGTGAACTGTGGAGCTCTTCCAGAAACCTTGATTGAATCCGAACTTTTTGGCCATGAAAAAGGCGCCTTCACCGGAGCGACGGCACAACGTAAAGGCCGCTTCGAAATGGCCAACGGCGGTACAATTTTCCTTGACGAAATTGGCGATCTCTCCCCCCATACACAAATCCGACTCTTGCGCGTTCTGCAAGAACGCGAATTTGAACGCGTTGGCGGCAATGAAACCCTTAAAGTGGATGTGCGTGTAATCGCAGCAACCAACCGTGACCTTGAATCAGCGATTGAGGAAAATAAATTTCGACAAGATCTCTTTTACCGTTTAAGCGTCTTCCCAATTCACATCCCCCCATTACGCGAACGCAAAACAGATATCCTCGAACTCGCCAACTACTTCGTGGAAAAACACGGAAAAAACAATCCCGTAAAAATTAAACGCATCTCCACCCCCGCCATCGACATGCTCACCAGCTACCATTGGCCCGGCAACGTGCGTGAACTTGAAAACTGCATTGAACGCGGCGTGCTCATGAGTCAAGACGATGTGTTACACGGTCATCACTTACCCCCAACGCTACAAACCGCCGAATCCAGTAACACTGTAGTCCGTGGTACTCTCCAAGAAACGGTCGAACGCGTCGAAAAAGAAATGATCATCGAAACGCTTAAAAATGTACGCGGCAACAAATCCAAAGCCGCCAAAGCCCTCGGCATCACTGAACGCATTATGGGTTTACGAGTCGATAAATACGGCATCAACCCCAAAGACTACCGCAACGCTACCATCTAAAAGTGCGCATGCCCCCACAATAGAATAGGCGCCTAAACCAATCAGGCGCCCTATACGTTGTGGAGAGGATGGTGGTTTCCGGGCGGGCCTCATAAGCCCACTTACGCGGGTTCAATTCCCGCCTCCACGACCAAAATATTATTTTTTAGCGGCCGCTTCTTCCTCGGCTTTTTTCTTTTTATCAAAGGCCAGTTTCCATTGCACCGCTTCAGCACGGCTGGTCTTAACCCCTTAACCGAGTCCAGTATCTGGTATTGTAATAGATCAGGAATTGGGCTGTGAAAGGAGGGCGTTATGCCTAGGAAACGATTTACTTCAGAACAAATCATTGGGAAATTGCGTGAGGCGGAGGTAGCTC
>CALLLL010000178.1 GCA_938082445.1 uncultured bacterium | reverse complement strand
GAAGACATAATTACATCAATGGTTTGCCCGTTATCTTGATTAAAGGAGGCCTCGTAGTCGCTGATGGGAGCTTCCAGTTCTAGGGTGCGGCTAAGTAACTCAGCGATTTCGGGGTGGAGATCTTTAATGGTGTTGCCCAGTTTAATGTCTCCAACTAGAAGTGTGGCGGTTTCGTTGATGAGTGTGACGACGCCTTTGGTATTTACGGCAATCACCCCTTCGCGCATTTGACGGAAGACGTTGGTTTGGTGACGGTGTACACGTTCGAGTTCACGGAATAACCATGCATTGGTGATGGCTGTTGCTAGGGGGCCTGATAGGGCGCGGAAGGCGATCAGCTCTTCACCGGAATAGATATCGTGGGTGTTTTTCTGGCCGAGGGTTAATATTCCGATAAGCCCGTTGCTTGTATGAAGGGGTAAACAAAAATAGGCTTCAAGTTCGGCTAAGCTGCGCACGATACGCATCATATCTTGATTGATGTTGTAGTGTAAAAGCTTCTCGAGTATGAGTGGCTTTGGGTTGGCTTTTAAGTATTTGATGAGGGCTTTGTGCTCTTTGCTGCGGATGGGGTTTTCGCTTGCAATACTGCTGTATTCTGAGGTGAGTAAATAGGGTTCATCGGGGTCTATCAGCAATACGCGAATGGTGCTTACCCCTACGGTTTCTTGAATGTCTTTTGAGATTGATGAGAGCAGGGTGTCTAGTTGGGTGGATTCTGCGGCAACATCGGCAATGCGTCGATAGAGGTGGTCAACATCGTAGCGTTGGTTGAGTATGGTGACTTCAATTAAATTTTCGACAGAGCCTTTGACTGTTTGGAATACGAGTGAGATGATGATGGCGGATAAAATGATGGCAAAGGTGTAGGAGGCAGTAGTTAATTCACCGGTAAACCCAGTTACAAATGCTGTTATAAAGAGGACGATGGCAATGATGAAGATGGTTGAGCTGGTGTAGACTGAAACTTTGGAGAGGAACTCGCGGGTGTCAAGCAGGTGGTAACGGACCATGGCATAGGCGTAGGGGAGCATAAGCAGTAATGTGCCGCATGGTCCGTAGGCTTGGAGGGAGTCGCTATTGAAGAAGGATTCGAGGATGATGACCAATGCGCCAAATACACCGATAGTGTATGAGCCTGTCATTACGAATTGAATTTGGCGCCGGCTAAATCCTTCTGCATCGTTGTATTTGCGCTTAAGGTTTAGGTGAAGGGCTGCCAGTGTAAAGATGAAGGCAACAAGCATGAAGGTCATGGAAATATCGTGCTCGACTCTGGGTAGGGTTCCTGGAGCGAGTTGGATATTGTATAAATAGTTGGGGCGAAGTGTATTTAAGGCCAAGAGGATGGATAGGCAGTAAAGCCCTTTGAGGAGTTTGGGGCTGGCGTCGAATTTTCCTTTGGGGAAATAACCGATGAAGTGGTAGAAGGTTGCAGGGAAGAAACAGACAACAATTTCAGAGGTATGTAGCCAAAATGAAGCGGTTTGTTCGGTTTTGGAGTGGATTACTCCAACCACAGAAACGGCCCAAAGGCTCATGTTAAAGGCGAGTAGGGCAAAGGTTTGATGTGTTAGTTTTTGATGATTTCGCACAAGAACTAACACGCCAAGCACGATACACATTGACGCGGCGAGTAGATTAAATGTTGTTGGTAATAACAGTTCCATGGCTTTTGGGTATTGCCTGTGGTTTCGCTATAGTGTTCAATCGCTTAATAAACTGATTAAGCAACTTTTTTCAACATCATTGCTGTGTGCGTGCCGCCAAAGCTCATTGATGTAACGAGAGCATTTTGGGGGGAATTTAAGCGCGCATGGTTGGGTACAAAATCGAGATCGCATTCATCTCGTGGTTCATTTAAGTTTATTGTTGGGGGAATTATGCCGGTGTTAAGTGACATGCAGGCTGCGGTGACCCCGAGTAGTCCGCCAACGGAATACGGTTGTCCGGTCATGGATTTAATGGCGGATATTGGGACGCGGTATGCGTGGTCACCCAGAGCAGTTTTGTAGGCCGATGTCTCTGCGAAATCATAGATGTCGAGTCCTACACCATGGGATTGAATGCACTCGAGTTCAGTAGGGTGCATGCCTGCTGATTGAAGAGCGCCGTTTACGCATTGGGCTATTGCTTCACCGCTGCGTTGTAGGATTAATGGATTGGATCCTTCCGAGGCCGAATAGGCCGAAGCCACTTCAGCTAAAATAGGGGCCCCACGACGGATGGCATGATTTGCGCGTTCTAGGACGATGACCGTGGCACATTCACTAAGGACTAAGCCATTTGATTTTTTATCGAATGGGCGCATGGCATCTTGCGGAGTTGTATATTCGGTGGCGAGGATGCCTAGTGCTGAACTGGAAGCAAAAACAGGTTTAGTTAGGGGAGTTTCTGTTGCGCCTACGATGGCTACATCGGCACGTCCTTCACGGATTTGAGCCATACCCCATGCAATAACATCTAGGCCTGTAGAGCAGCCGGTTCCAATGGTGACAGCAGGGCCTTTCAAGCCTAGTTTTGCACTTACGTTGGCTGTGGGGGCGTGGGCCGAACTGGCACTGGATGAAAATTTATCGAGTGATTCCCAGCCTTCACGTTCGAGTTGGTCTCGTCCGGCATCGTATTCTTCGTCACGTGAGGAAATACTGGTTCCAATCCCTACGGCTACCCGTGTAGGGTCATACTCCTCGACGTTGAATTGAGCATCTTCTACCGCCATTTTTGCTGCGGCTACTGCTTGATGGGTAGTTCGTTTCCAGCGTTTTACATCGGCTTTGGATAAGTATTGATGGGGATCGAAATCCCAGAGCTGTCCGGCTATTTTGCAGGGGAATTCGCTGGTGTCAAATCGGTCGACTAAGCGTATTCCTGACTTGCCTTGTTCAAGGGATTTCCAAAAATCTTCGCGCCCCATACCATTGCAGGCTAAAACGCCTATGCCGGTGATTACGCTATGTGTGGGGTCGGAGAACATGTTTAGTTTCCTACCACATGTTGCAGTGGGGTAAAGGGAGTAAACGTTACGGTGTTGGGTGTTTTGCAAATACTGCGATTGAGTTGCTTGACTAAGGTTTTTAGGCTAAGGGAATCGCCCGTTAGTAATTGATGCATGAGTTGATGGATGAAGTCGTCTTCTAGTCCACGGTAGCCTGCGAGGTTGGCGATGAGTGCCATGGGCGGGGTGATGTGGGTAGAGATTCCATTTTCATTTAAGGCATTAATTAGTTCACCTTGGTCGGCTTGTAACTCATCATCGTTTCGATAGTTCGGTTCTATTTCAAAGCGTTGTTTTAGATCCGATAAGGGTTTATGAATTTGTGCAGGTATACGCACTGGTGCAGAATGAGGCTTGCAGCGGTCTGTTAATCGAATGGTTTCGCTTAAGGTGTGGTAGTCATCTTCTATGCTTGGGAAGGCGAGATTCATGACTGTGTAGAGGTTGGAAAATTTACAAGCACGTACGGTTTTTTCTACTTGTGTAACGGTAAAGGGGTGGCGGTAGTAGTTGTCGAGTAGACGTTGGCTACCGGTATCGATTTGGAACTCTACTCCGTAGCATCCTGAAGCCGGGAGTAGGGAAACGGTGGAGTTTGGAGTCGATTGAATTTGGCATTCACGGGTATAGCGAATGTTTATATGGCGGTCTATAAGCGCATGGGCCAAGTGTTCAGCGTGTAAGCTTTGAGTATCGCTACCGCTTAATTGAAATGCTTGTGCATTGAAAATTTCTTGAAGGAGTTGAATTTCTTCGATGGTGCATTCTGTAGACGGGAAGCAGTGTTTTGGGCAATCTTCTACTTCGAAGAAAAGTAACTTCCCTGAATCATAGAGGGCTGGATACGTGCCGGCACTGTAATCGGGCAGAGGAGTCTCTGGAGTACTAGAATCTTGTTGTGTAAGGCAGAAATGTCCTTCTTCGTAAAATGCTAAGTAGGGCAATTGCTTCCAGAGTGTTGATTGATCGAGGTGATTAATGACACTCAACAATATGGATGGTTGAGTTCCCCATATGATGCAATCGAAGTGTTCGGCGAATTCAGCAAGGGCATGAGTGTTTTGTACAAACAAATCACCAAGACCCATGATGCGTAAACTGGGTTGGATATTTTTGATGATGGGAATCATCATTGTGGCAATGGAAAGCACATCGTATGAATCGATTTGTAGTGCAATAAAATCGAGATCTTTAATCTCTGCAATTTCTATTGCGCATTCTTGCCAAATTTGTTGTTGGTGCGCTTTGATGGTATCTGGGTGACCAATTTTTTCCCATTGCTGCAAAAGCTCATTAAAGGAAGTGCTTTCGATTTCATGGCTAATGTCGTCGATTAATGAATCGGATTGATTTTGCAGATGGGTGGGGTAGAGACGCTCGAACATGTCGAGTGTGCCGTAATCCAGAATGGTGGTTGTATGATCGTCGGCTTTGAGACAGGTGGCTAACTGGGCCAATGGTCGGTTGGGCCTTAGTGCATCCAGCGAAAACGGGCAGGATGGTATTTTGATCAATATACTACTAGTGGTCATGAATCCCCCTTCATAAACGACACCAAAAATGCATATGTTGAATGCATGTTGACTACTTTTTACATACTAAATGTAGTGATCA
>CALLLL010000177.1 GCA_938082445.1 uncultured bacterium | reverse complement strand
TGTTTTCCACGAAAATTGTCGGCATGGATTACTTCCCTACACAGGGGAAAATAAAGTGGAAGCCGAGTTTTGTTCACAGCTAGCAGTAAAAGCGATGGAATTAAGAGAAACGACCGGTGCGCCTGCTCCTGCAACGCTAAGTCCTTCCACCGCTCGTCAACTTGAGTTTGCTAAACTCTATAATTTGGCTCAACAAGCCGATAGCTCGGGTGCAATTGAAACCGCTTATGCTAAGTGTAAAGCTGCCATGGAAATGTTGGAAGATGAAGATATCTTCGGTGAAGAGCAGGCGCAAGTGGAACAGGTTCTCGAAGCAAGAATTCGGGCCATAGAAGCTATCCTAGACCCATCTTAAGGAATACTAAGGTCCAAGGCCTGTGTGCTGACATTGCCTGCCTCATCGTATACTTGGATTACTAGTTGCCCGGGCCCTGTAGTTAAGGTCTTATCCCGTTCCCACACCAGTTCATCTTCTTCAGGGTCATAGGCCATCAACATCCATTCATTTCTGAATGTCACATGCCATTTTGCAATTCCACTTCCCTCATCCTTTATTTTTATACGGATATCTGGAACTTTTGAATTAAGCGGACTAGAACTTGAAGGCCGTATTAATCTGATAGATGGCTTAACCGTATCCTGCATGATTTGATAGGTACCCAATTTTCGTGTACTAAAGGTTATACGGTCTTTTTCTTGTTTGGAAGAGACCCATTGCCAGTCGTCCCCTTTTTTCCGATAAATGCCAATGTTTTCTGCAAAGGAATCGGGTAGAGGTAGGTTAAGGTCGATTGCGCTGCGTAAAGGTGCATTTTCGGGCCATAGAATAAAGGCATCGCCAAGGGGTTGTAATTCCTTGCTGGCTATAGCCGGGGCATGTCCACCGGTGATATACAACCGTTCAAATAAATTGTTTGGTTCAATTTTTAGTCCTATAGTACCAAGCGTTGTGTCCAACGCTTGATTATTGCTGTCTGCAATTGCAAATTGATGTTCCCAAAGATGTTTAGTGTCTGGATCATGACCTGCCCGGGGATGTTCTATGCTAATACCTGCTGATGTAGCATTGCTGTTGGATTGGAAAACAGCGCGAAAAGTGGTCGCATTGATACGGTGAAAAAGTGTATCAGTAGAAATGATGCCCGATTCCAACAATAGGGGCGTTATGGTCTCGGGGGTTGAAAATTGAACGCTGATGACCAGCCAATCTCTCACGGAGTTATAAAATACGGTACCTGTGCCTGTATCCACCGATGGGTCATCGGGGATGGAAGCTATATAATTTGATTGCGGTTCCAATCTAAACTGAATTGTACTTTGTTGATCAAAAAAATCAATGGCATCAACTTGAACAATTTGCGTTTCGTTATTCACTTTAATTTCGCCGGAGCCTGAGCTTTTTGCATACATCTCGGTTTTGATACCCGGCCAAGACCACTGCATTAAAAATTTTCCATTATCTCGATATTGTGGGTGATAGGCCACTACGCCATCGCCTGCATGAGAATAGCTGACACGGTCATGGGCCATGTCAAACACTGGCAACTCATTGGCTTGGGTAGTTATTCGATGTACACCCAATTTTGATGCACCTTGATTTGCGGGATCGTATACATCTACGCCCAATGCAACAGAGCCGTGTACTTTAGCGGATGCCGCTTGGTATTGTCCCGAAACCAACTGCTTTACAGGGAGCACAACAGGTAAATAGTCACCATTAATCGTGGTGTCGGGGGTGGTTGGAATTAAGAGTATATTGCGAAATCGCGGAGGCGTTGAGTCGGGCCAAGAAATACCCAGTAAGCGAGGGTTAATCGGGACTCCACTGCGATCCCTTAACTCCCAATGCAAATGCGGTACACCGATACCTGTTTGTCCGCTATAGCCAATTTGCTGCCCTTTTTTTATAGGAAAGGCATTGGCCTTAGGGTATAAATCTACTGTGTACGATGTACGTGTATGTTGCGCGTCTTGTACATACTGATTAAGTTCAGGAGTGAAACTATTTAAGTGTGCATAAATAGCTGTATGGCCATCATCAAGCTGTACATAGACAGCTTTACCATAGCCGTAGGGAGAGCATCGGATTCGTGAGATGTGACCATTCCCTGCAGCAAATACTTTTTTCCCAATGGGCCCTGTGCGCAAATCGATTCCCATATGAAACCGATCGCTACGGTATTCGGCAAAGCTCGATGTTAAAGCCCGCGGTTGTTCCAATGGCCATGCATAAGGTTCTTCTACTTGAGCAAAAAATAATGCTGAATACAAGGCAGCGAATACAATCACAATGTGCCTTTCCTTGGGTAGGATTAGTTTTTGGGATCTACGCCTACACGGGCCAGATTTTCATCGAGTTCCAAAAAGACCTTTACCTTCGTGCCGCCTTCAATGATACGGTCGCAGTAATCCCGAACAGCTTCGTCACTTTGATGTTTAGCCATTTGCCCACGAATACCGGCCAATGCTTTTTCTTTTGTGATGGCTTTGGATTCTTTTTTATCCACCAGTTGCAAAATATGATATCCAAAGTCAGATTCAAAGACATCGGTTATGTCGTCTTTTTGTAACCCTTTTATAGGTTCGTGCATGAATTCAGGAATGGCTTTCATTGGTAAGAAACCCATATCGCCGCCTCGCTTTGCATCTGGGGCAGATGAAACTTCTTTGGCTATTTTCTCGAAGCGTTGGCCTGAAAACAATTGATCCAATGCGGCATCGGCTTTTTTCTTTGCAGCAGCCCGAGAAGGTTCATCTTTGCGATCGGCCTTGATGAATATTTGACGTAAATGGATTCGATCAGGGACTACGAGTATAGATTTATTTTTCTCGTATACTTTTTCAACAGATTCTGCTGATATGGATTCCCCATGCTCTTTAATAATGTTGTTACGAATAAGTTTTATCAACATTCCACGTTCAATTTCGTCATTGATTTGAGAGCGTTGAGTGTATCCCAAGCGATCCAATACCGCTGATTCGCTAACAGGTTTTTCGGCAGAGGCGGAGAAGCTTTTTTGTAAACGTTCAAACTGAGCAATAGCTTGTTTATCCACCATGTCCTTGGAAACGGAGAGATTATTTCGTTTTGCTTCCTGATACAGCAATTCATGTTCAATTAACACAGCGGTACAATATTTTCCAATTTGAACCCGATCAAAATCTTTTAGGGTGACATCAGGCTTTTCGACTGCAAAGCGATTCAATTCTGAGCGATACAATAAAATAAAATCTAACTTGTTGATATTGACTTCACCAACTCGGGCTATAGGACCATCTGGGATGGATTTCGTGACAATATCCATAGCTTCTAAGTTTGGGGCCTGAGCCAGAGCTAGGGTTGATGTGCAAAGCAACAAGGCAATAAATGGGGTGATGATGTATTTCATAACTACTGTTCCTCAACGGGAGGCGTTGAGCCCTCCGCATTTTCATTCGTTTCATTAGAAGCATTTTTTTGTGTAGCTTTTTCCATTTTTTCTTGCTCAATCATTTCGATAAGTGTTGTGCGTAAAATAACGCGTACCAGAAAAAATGTAGCTCCATAACAAATTACAAAACCCCAGCCCATTCGAATCAATGAGGTAATTGTACTGACATGAAAAACAAGGCATATAATGAGCACGATAAATGCACCCACCATACCCCCAATCATGCCTAACTTGTCGCCATCCAGAGCGATGACTTTTTTAGTTTTGTTTGCAGCCATAGGCTAATGGTAACACACCCTTATTTTCACGCGCAAAGCCTGAAAATAGTGTTATCCCTCATCGTTCTGATCCGTTGATTCAGAATCGTCTTTTGAGCGCTGAGTAGGGGATAAATGAGAAGAAGCTTCCAATAACTTCTTGGCAAGGTGTAATTGTTCATGTGCTCCGACCAATACCAGAACGTCTGAAGCTTTTAGGATGAAATCTGGACCAGGGTTGGTGTTGGGTTGTCGATCGCGCACAACGGCGATAATGTTTGCCCCTACTTTACTGCGAATGTTTAATTCGGCAACTGATTTTCCACATGCTGAACTGGATTCAGGTAAATAGAAGGTCTGTGTTGCTGTGATTTGTAATACTTTGAGTAGATCTTCCATGCTTTCGGGAGTTGATGTTGAACGGCCACGGAATAGTCCATAGCCTCCGGCACGAACGGCTGCGATTTGGGCAGCGAGAATGTTACGCGGGATATCAAACTCTTCAAGTACATGAGAAAATATTTTAACCGAAGCTTCGAAATCAGCTGGTACGACAACATTGGCCCCTTGATCGGATAAGGGCTCTAATTCTGTGACGAAGTAGGTACGTACAGCAATGTAAATATCTGGACGCAATCTGCGTGCTTGCGATACTATTCGGCGTGTGTCTTCGGGAGTGTTCACTGCAACGACAATCGCACGAGCACGCATGATACCCGCATGTTCCAATATGGTGACACGTGTCGCATCGCCCACGACCACATGGGACCCCATCTCACGGGCTTTATGCACCAAGCCCTGATTCATTTCAATTACACTGTGAGATATTTGAGTCGCATTGAGTACTTGCACCAAATTTTCGCCGTTGATACCGAAACCCACTATAATTACATGGTTATCCATTTCTTCACTATTGATATCAAAGTCAGATAACTGATGAGTCTCTTCTTCCTTTTTACTGAATCGTGCAGAGATACGCGTTGCCATGTCATTGCCGATTGGAAAAGCAATGGCCCCAATTAGCATCGTTCCTACGGTATAAGCCACCATCATGTCGATAAAGCCTTCAGGCAATAGGCCCGCAGCATCTGCTTCACTAGCCAGCACATACCCAAATTCACTTACCGTACATAATCCGACCCCCACTTGAATTGCAATGCGCACAGGCCAACCCGCAAGTTTTACGGCACCTAAAGTGATCATTCCTTTAAGTATAAGCGTGGTAAGTACAGCGACCAATAAGATTGGCCAATGGGCTAAAACATTTC
Source organism: uncultured bacterium (assembly GCA_938082445.1). Lineage (GTDB taxonomy): Bacteria > Hydrogenedentota > Hydrogenedentia > Hydrogenedentales > DTSJ01. Next base: position 3,057 of record CALLLL010000177.1, on the reverse strand, counting down.
CCAGTTGAACCGTCATGCCCAGTGCAATAAAAAAGAGGGCATTGAATACATCTCGGAAAGGGGTGATTTCCGCGACCAATTGATGGCGAACATCCGCATTGGCTAATAGAAGACCTGCAATACATGCACCCAAGGCTGGAGGCCATCCAGCTTTCTGGGCAAGGTAGGCACCGCCACAGGCCATCATCACGGCAAATAAAGTTAAGAGTTCTTGGCCACCGTGTCGCATGACTTGAGAAATAAACGAAGGCAGAATTTTACGCGTAACAGTGGCGACTACAATGAGTCCGCCAAACATGAGAAAAATTGTGACGATACCGTTGGACGAATCGCCATCTGAAGACCCCACAAACATCGGGATTAACATCATTACAATAATGACAAAGACATCTTGTAAGAGCAATATACCGGTAATGAGATTGCCTTTGGTGGATTGAACCTCTCCGCTATCACTCAGTTGTTTGAGTACGATAGCCGTAGAACTCAGGGAAACCGATATTCCGATAAGGATTGCTGCTGATAAGCTCATGTCACCGAAGAGATTTAAGACCAGGACTGTGAGGCTTATCATGGCGACAGTGATAATACCCATGGCCTGTAATACGCGGAAACCCATACGCAATAAGGGTGCGGGGGATAATTCCAGACCAATGGTAAATAATAGAAGTACTAATCCAACCTCAGCAAATTGTTCAACGGCATGTTGGTCGATTAATCCCCAGCTGGAAGGCCCAATGGCCATACCGGTGCATAAAAACCCAATGATAGTAGGGGCTTTCGCGAGTCGAAATATCCAGGCTACCAATACGGCAGTACCAAATAAAACTGCAACTTGACCTAGAAATTGAGTGTCATGCATGGCAAAATCCGTAATTTTCTATCCCATATGATGGATAGTGAGTCAGAATTATACACTATCTTGCACAGCGATGCGGAAATTCGATAGTGAACTTTTGAGCAACCATAGCATTTTTAAGCATAAAAAGCCAATTTTTCATACTTAAACTAATATTTTGTAAACTAATTACCCTTCTAAAAATTAATTTAAATTCTTACTGGCGATCACGATATTTCTGTGATATAGTAGCGCCGTTTTGAGCCAAGGAATACTTCAAAACATTGTCTTGAAAGGCCTATGGGGGTAGGTAAGACACGTTTGTATGACTTGGTTTATATACACCCGCCGGTGGTGGGAATCAGATCCAAAACGAGCCGTTTCTTTTATCAGAAACGGCTCGTTTTGTATTTATTTGGCAATTAAGCAGTTTATGGCTAAGTGGGGCGTACTCGGGGCATGACCCTTACTGCGGGTACTTTGGGCAAGACAAAGCCATCCAATAGTCGCCTAGTGATGAGATAGATGATAAATGCCGTGCAGAAAGGCAGAATCATGACCTCAAACACTATAATGAGTACATAGTACATGAAAGACATTAATACGGTTTCAAATGTTATTTTGATGCTGTGCATCAGCTTGGACATGCCGGCTTGTACTTTATCTAAACTGTCGCCTGGGGCAAGAACTGAGACTTCTTCTTTCAATTCCACAAAGTCATATTTTGCGGAATTTAGACCATTTTGAAAAGCAACGATATGTTGTAACTCTTGGGTTTTAAGTTTAGATACATAGGCATCACTTATGCCGCGTGAAATCATGAGTGATAAGGGCAGTGCGTAAATGATTAATAAACCAATCAAAATAAATTTTCGGGCTAAGCCGGCGGCATTCCAACGACGTCCTTGCAACATTCCACTTACGGCAAGCGTCATAAAACCAAAGCCCATGATTGGATAGCCGATTAAAAAGAGATCTGTTTCCAATAAGATTTTGTAAAAACCCATGACCACAAACGAAACTAAAAAGATGTTCCAGAAATAATCTACATAATCATAAACGGGTTGGATGAGATCGCCGACCTCAGCTTGGATGCCGACTCCGATCGTGCTGCCTTCAATTACAGCCAATGTTGCTTTAATCGCAGAGAAAATCAAAAAAGTGCGTTGGTTGGTTTCCATGCCTTCGTTAACCAATTCGACAGCCTGATTAGAAAGGTAGTTACCTCCAGTGATATACCCCACATGCGACTGGGCACTGAACATGATCACGCCTATGGCAAACAGAAGTAAAGATACGACAGGTCGAACTCCTTTAAGGTTCATCAACTTGGTCGCGATTGTGGTTGTTTCGGGTGGTGTCGGTGATTCGCTCATAGCTGATATATACCTATTCTGGGTCCTAGGGTTCCATGGTGTGTATATCGGGTAAGTCTCGATAAGCCTCATCGAAGTCCATACCATAGCCTACCACGAATACATCATCGATGCTAAACCCTACCCAATTGGCTTCACAAACCACTTTTCTGCGAGAAGGTTTGTCGAGTAGAGTAACAATTCGAATGTCATTTGCTTGAAAGTCGTTTTGGAGTATTTCTTGAATGGCTGTACAGGTCTGACCAGTGTCGATAATATCTTCGATTATTAAAACTGTTTTGTCGCGCATTGTGCATTCGGGTAGATGTGAAAACGTTACGTTTCCAGTTGACTCAGAACCTTCGTAACTTTTTGCACGAATCAAGTCAAGCGTTACGGAAGTTTTCATCGCGCGGATTAGATCCATGGCCATTGGCATAGCACCTTTTAGTGCGACTAAAGCGACGACTTCTTTTCCGCGTAAATCACGATCAATTTCGTTGGCTAATTCACTGATTCGTTGCGCGATTTGATTGTGACTATACAAACATGACGTACTTAATTTCATGGTCCTACTTCCCCCTAGAAGTTGCATAGGGAGTATATACTATTTTTGCAGATTAAATCGCGACTAAAAAAATTCCCCCCTCAATTTTTTTGAGGAGGGAATAAATGAATACTTTTTCTTGGGGGTACTGAATTTAAAAATCACCCATCTTCATACTTTGTAACCAGGCACCGCCATCGACTACTAAAATGGCACCAGTAGTATACAAAGATCCTTCACTGGCCAGGAACAAACATGAATCAGCAATTTCTTTTTTGGTGCCGAAGCGCCGTAATGGAATGATGCTGGTCATTTCTTCT
>CALLLL010000176.1 GCA_938082445.1 uncultured bacterium | reverse complement strand
ATATTTCTATGACTCGCGAAAACAAGATGAGTCAAAAGTTATGGTGGCCAAAGATACAAATGAAGGGACCACCCCATGAGTGTTCCTGTATCGAAAAAACTCATGAGCGCGAATATCAAGATCTTTGATCTGGGCAATCTGCGTCAGACCGATTGGGTTTTGCTGCTGATCATCACGCTCTTGGCGACTGTTGGGGTATTGACGCTCTTCAGTGCCAATCGGAGTTTGGCCGATACAGCGCCGTATTACATGAAACAATTGACCTTCTTTCCCGTGGGGGTCATATTGGCTTTAGCCATCATGTGTATCGATTACCGCTTTTTAGTATCGCTCGCACCGGTATTTTATGGGATGTTGATCATCCTACTCATCGCAGTGTTGCTTTTTGGGGATGAAGCAAAAGGAGCACAACGTTGGCTAGTTATCGGCCCCATACGTTTTCAGCCTTCAGAGCAAAGTAAGTTAGCCCTGATTTTCATGCTCTCATGGTATCTCTCCACCATTGGAAGTAAAATTGAGCGATTGCCATACTTTTTGCTCACTTTTGTCATCACAGCCATCCCAATGGTTTTGATATTTAAGCAACCCAATCTAGGAACTGCGGCTACGATGGGGCCCATCACTATCGCCATGCTCTATGTAGCAGGGTGTAGACGCCTCCATTTATTCGGCCTATTTACCCTAGGGGGAGCGGCCTTGCCCGTGTTGTGGTCCATCATGAAGCCCTATCAGCGTGAACGGGTCATGACGATTCTCGATCCGGCCTCCGATGCATTGGGTAGCGGATACCACACCATTCAAAGTATGATAACTGTCGGAAGCGGTGGACTCAGCGGAAAAGGGTACTTGGAAGGAACCCAGACCTACCTGAGCTATTTACCAGAACACCACACTGATTTTATATTCTCTCTTCTCGCCGAGGAGTGGGGGTTTATAGGGAGTTCAATCGTTGTACTCCTCTTTTTACTGTTATTTTTTCGCTCTATGATGGCAGCACGCACCAGTCAGGATATGGCCGGGTCATTGCTGGTCGTAGGAATTGTGACGCTGCTCGCATTCCACGTCTTCGTCAATATTGCGATTACATTAGGTATTGCACCAGTGACGGGTATCCCTCTCCCGTTTCTAAGTTACGGCCGGTCGTTCTATTTAACGACCATGATGGCCATGGGGGTCGTGTTAAGTGTAAATACACGGAAAAGTTTTTTTGATTGACCAATAAGGTATACTCACTACTATGAAAGAATATGTAATCAACGTCAATCCGTTTGAAACGCGCATCGCGCAGTTAGAAGATAAACGGATGACCGAAATAACCATCGAGCGCGATGAAGAGCGCAGTGTGGTTGGAAATATATATAAAGGCCGGGTAGACTCTATCGTCCCCGGCATTCAAGCTGCATTTATCGATATCGGCCTTGAACGCAACGGTTTCCTCTATGTAGGGGATGTCGCAGCAGCAGAAGGCACTGGAGACTTCGATATCGAAGGCGGCTCATCGCCCAAGCGTCGTTCCCGGAAAGCTAAACGTGCACCCATCGAGACTATTCTTAAAAAAGGACAGTCCATCATGGTGCAAGTACAAAAAGACACATTGGGTTCCAAAGGCGTACGTCTCACTAATTATGTAACCTTACCGGGACGCTATGTAGTGCTGATGCCCACAGTTTCGCAAATCGGTGTGTCCCGAAAAATTGAAGATCGAAAAGAACGTGAACGGTTAAAAAGCACACTCAAATCGTTTCGCCGCAATAAAAAATATGGTTTAATAATTCGTACCGCTGGGGAAAACAAACCCAAAGACGAAATCTTGGCCGATTTGCGCTACCTCAATTCTTTGTGGGATAAAATTAAGCGTAAAATGGAAGGCGGGAAAAAAGTCGTCCTCTTGCGAGAAGAGCTCAGCCCTATCCTCAAAAAAGTACGGGATACATTTACCGAAGACATCGATCGTGTGACCATTGATGATCCTGCAGAATACAATAAGATCTTAGATTTTCTCGAGCATTTTGCACCCCAATTGCGTGAACGATGCCGACTGCATGCAGCAAAGCGCCCAGTCTTTGATAAGATGGGCATTGACGATGAAATTCGCAAAGCACTCGACCGCAAAGTATTCCTCAAGAGTGGGGGACACATCTGCATCGACCAAACCGAAGCCCTCATCGCTGTCGATGTGAATACCGGTAAGTTTACCGGGAAGAAAAACCTCGAAGATACAGTATTTAAAACCAATATCGAAGCAGCACAAGAAATTGCCCGTCAGATGCGACTACGAGATTTAGGCGGTATTATCGTATGCGACTTTATCGATATGGAACTGATGTCCAATCGTAAAAAGCTACTTAAAGAATGCCAGATGGCAGTGCGAGACGACCCTTCTAAAGTCACCGTGTCCGATGTCGGTGATTTAGGATTGGTTGAAATGACACGCAAGCGTGTAAAGCATAATTTGGTTCGAGCACTCTCGCAATCATGTCCCTATTGCGAAGGCAGTGGCGTAGTTCGCTCGGTTACAACCATGACCTTTGACACCATGCGCGCACTTCAAAAGTTATTCTGTAAAACCAAAGAGAAAAAAGTCATCCTGAAAGTGCATCCCGATGTGGCACGACGTCTTGAATTTGAAAATAAATCCATGCTCGACGAAATAGCGCAGCGTTTTCAGCGAGAAATCAACGTCGAAGCAGATCCTTCGTTCCACATTCATGATACCAAGGTGATCAGTGCTCGAACCCGAAATGAAATTTCTTCTTTGGATTAATGACAGGAGAATACAGTGCTTAAAATCGTGTTGATATGGGGCGTAGGCTTGACCTTGCTAGCCATTGTGATGGGAGTCTTCGTCATTCTTATCGAGCATATTCAGCACAAACGAAAACAAGCACGGTATGATGATTTACATCTCCGGATGGGATTGGGAACTGAATCCGAAAGCCTGGATGAAGATTCACCAGACGATATAGAACACTAACTAAAAAAAGCCCGGTAAGCATTTAAGCTACCGGGCTTTGATGTTTAAATAGTAAGTGACGATTAATTTTCTGTTGCATCGCCTATTGGGCTCACCACTTCGGGAACAACAACTTCAGGTACCACTGCTTCCTCAACCGGAGCGAGTTCTGGGTGATCCGCATAGAGTTGATCCAGCTTTAATTGGGCTTGCATGGCTACTGTTGAACCCACAAATTCTTCCAATTGCTCTTTGTAAGCAGCAATCGCTTCGGTATAGGCTTCATTTTTCTCATGGCATACCGCAATGTTATACGGTTGGCGCTTTGCAGTAAAAGAATCGGGCCACGTTTCCTGTACCTTTTTATACTGTACGATAGCTTCGGCGTAATCCCCTTGTTCTTGCGCGATAACCCCTAAGCCTTCAACCGCATCAGGAGTAAATTCGAAAGTGGGGTGTGATTCCGCTAATTTGCTATAAGCCATTTTGGCAGAATCAAAATCGTTGGCATCTAAAGCAGAAGCACCTTGTAACAACAGGGCTTCGGCAGCATATTTGCCATTGGCATTGGCGACAACAGCTAATGCAGCAGCTCGTTCAGCCGGGTCTTCAATATCCACTGCGACAGCAAAGTCTGTGGCTTGGCTTTGTTCATCTGCAATCTTACTGACATTAATTAAGAATCCAGCAGCAACCAATACAACAATCAGTACTAGAGAGCCAATGTACTTCATAGGGCTATCCATCACACTCTGGATAAATGCGTGTAATGGATCGACCTTTTCTTCTTCTTCGTGGTGACGAGTCATAATTATCTAAAACCTTACTAAAAAATGGTTAATTCTTCGATGTCAAAGGCGGATATCATATCATGCCCAAGGGGACTAAAACCAGTGATTGAAAGGGCTTGCGAAGCTAAATTTGCAATTTAGGGGTAGGATGCCTATGATCGGCCCTCAGAGTTCACTTCTGAACTCTACTAAAACCACGAAAATATAGAGACCATACCCATGTCCGATACCGAAAATCCACAACCCGAAGCGATGTCCGACAAATCAAAATCGGCTTTAAAAGCAGTATTTATTACCCTGTTTTTAGATTTAATTGGGTTTTCCATCATCTTTCCATTGTTTCCAAGCATGCTGGATTATTATATGACTGTGGAAGGCGATACGGGACTTATCGGTGCAGTAGTTAGTGGACTAGAACGGTTTACAGAAGTTGCAGGTGGTCCTAGCGACATCGGGATAATCATTCTGTTTGGTGGGGTTTTGGCGGCTT
>CALLLL010000175.1 GCA_938082445.1 uncultured bacterium | reverse complement strand
GCCATTTTGAAATCTTGTAAAATCTTCAAATGGGTTGTATTGATTTGGAGTGTGCAGGTTCTTTTTTAGAGCTTATCGAGTTGTAAAGTGGCTTTCACTTTACCTTGAGTGGCTATGGTTTGTAGTTTACCTGGGGTGAGGTCGGTTCCTATTTCGAATTCAAATTTGTAGGTGTCTTCGGTTATTTCTTGTATAGCTATTTCTTTCTTTGGCGCTATGGGCTGAAAATCGTTGATTGATGTAACGTAGATTCCGCTCAGAATAATGCGGTATTCGATTTTTTTATTTTCATCATTTTTTTCTTTGGTATTCTTTTCTTCTATACGTCCATTGAGTTTGATTATGTGATTCTTGGGAGTAGTTCCTTCTAATGATTTTGGGTCGTTGTCAATAGTGAATTCTGATAAGTTGGGCCCTACCGTTTTGGTTATATGATTCTTGAGAGTGGTTCCTTCTGCTGATTTTGGGTCGTTGTCAATACTTTGTATTGAGAAGTCGGGCCCTACCGTTTGGATGGTGAATGGGGTTCCGTCTATGGTGAGGGTGAGGAGTACGGGTTTTTCTAGTTCGCCTAGGTGGTATCCTTTGAAGCTGCCAGCTGAGCTAAGTCCGGTGTGGGTTGTGCTGCTGAGAATTACGGCAATAACCACGAATATGATTGATACTAGAACGGTCCCGATGCTAAATGTTTTTTTATTCATTTGCCTTACTCCCTTTGGTTGTGTTTTTCCATCCTAGCAATTATAGTAGGGTGTGTCTAGTTAGTGGTTTGATAAAAAGAGGGTATTCTTTTGAAAGCATCAAAGTTAGAGCAGGTTATTGAGTTAATTGATGAGGCGAATTCGGCGGATCCGCGTGTTGAGGTTCATGGGGGTCGGGCGTGGCCGAAGGAGCAGATTTATGGAATTCGGATGATGGAATGGGTACAACGCCTCGATCCCTTGGCCAATGATGCCTTATTAATTGCGGCCCGCGCGCAGCATATCCGCCGTTGGGAAATACCGCGCAGCGATTATCCCGAAGGAAAAGCAGGTTATTATCAATGGCGAACATTCCTCTACACCTGGCATGGCGAACAAGCCGGTGCGCTCATGGAACAGATTGGCTATGAACCTCAAGCCATAGAAGCAATGCAAGCAGCCATGCAGAAAAAAAATCTTCGCACAAACTCCAATACTCAATGCTTAGAAGATGCAGCAGCGTTGGTATTTTTAGAAAATCACAGTACCGAATTTGCTGAGCGCGATGACATGAACGAAGAAAAATTAATTAAAATCATTCAGATGACATGGGGGAAAATGTCGGAGGCTGGACAGCAGGCGGCACTGGAGTTGGTATTACCGGATGGAGTCGCGGCGTTGGTGGGGAAGGCATTAGCGAGTTAGCAGGTAATTAATCTTCGGTCAATTTTTTATACTCTACCCATTGATTCCAACAGTCTTCGGGGTCTATATCGTTGTACCCTCGCTCTTCATTAACTTTGATTGCTACGTCGACGTAGGACATGACGCAATGTCCGCCATCTCTAATTGCAAGGACTTCTTCTTCTGTTAAGACAGAGCCTTTTTCGTTTTCTGCTGAGACTAATAGCGCTATTAGCGAGGGCATGAATAGGGGTATGAGTTCATCATTTTCGTTGTTTACTGGGGGCATGGGGTGAATCTTACTTCGCTATTCCCGGTGCGGCATCCATCAACTCTGAGCGCCAATAAACGCCGAGCATACCTTCATCTAAATCCGACAACTGATAAATCGAATCCACTTCCCAATCATAGGGGCTACAGTTCGATTCAAAGGCGCGGGCCATTTCTAATGCCCCCTCCCCATTCTCCGCATACACGCCATAGACGATGTATCGCAATTCGACAGGAGCCAATGCGTTCTCAGCATTTTCGATTGACGTTTTCAAGACCACCTGATGCGAGGCCGCTGCATTCGAAGCACGCCCATTTAAAATCTGCATTGCGCGCAAAACTTCTTCGCCAAAAACCCCTTCATCATATATTTGACTCAACACTTCACTCACATGATCGTGCAAACGGTTTCTGTTTGCAAAACGTAATACTGTTGCCAAGACATAATCTTTTGTTTCGGGATCCACCGTGGGGTCAGCAATGGTTTCATCAAAAGCTTCTCGCAATATTTCCCATGCAGGCCAAACATGATTTTTACTTTCTTCGTAATCGGCGCGTGTCAGCAATGTACGCCAACTAATGGGATTTAATTCCTGAAGCGCATCAATACACGATTCCAACTGCTCATCGTTTTGATGCCGTACTGCAGCGATCGCCCAATTGTAATGCACATCCTCTGAATCATGATCCGTCTTTAAAGCTGCACTAAAAGCTTCATACGATTCTTCAAATGCATGCCGCTCACTATGCAATACCCCCAAGGCAACCCAAGCTTCTCCATCTTCTGGGTGCTTAGATAAATAAGCGACATAGGTCTGAGCTGCGTCATCCATCTCCCCCATAATTTGGTGGCAATAGGCTTTCTGAAAATAAGCTTCCGCTAAATCTGGGTTTAATGCTAAACATTTTTCGTAGGCATGAATGGATTCCGGATATCGTTTTTCACGACCATAGGTAATGGCCAAATTAAACCAAGGCAAAGGAGTGTCTGGTTGTAGCTCGCACAGGTTTTTCAAGAAAATCTCGGCATGCGCAAAAGAGTCTAGTTCAGCAAACTGAATTCCGGCGGCCAAGACGAAATCATAATCATCCCCTTCTTCGCCCATGATGTCAGCCACAAGGTTATGGGCTTCCTGAACCCGATCAAGCCCCTGCAACGCCACTACTTCAAATGCCATTGCCCGCCCACGGTCCGATGCTGGCAAGGTTTGCCCATACATTGTACCCAATAATTCCAAAGCTTTTTCAAGTTGCCCCGACAATACACATTCTTCTATTCGCACTAAAGTATCCATGCCATAATGCTATCACAGCGTCCCCCAAGCACTCCAGCGAGTTGAGCATAAAAAGCTTGTACTCAGTTGCAATTCCAAGCCAAATGATGCACACTGCGAACATGATGAATATTTTATCCACATAGGTGTATTTAGGATAAAGGACTAAACACAATGAGCGAAGATAAGCCAGCCGAAGATAAACTAGAAAAAAAGAAAAAGGGCCACAAAGAGGCTTCACGCTGGGAAGTATATTTCCCATTTGGCTATCAGCTAGATCGGCATGCCATTCACGTTGCCTCATTTCCACCTATCGTTTACTTCTGGCCCGCCATTGTCGCCTTCTTTTTTTGTGGCATCACACAAGCTATGGGGATCATTCCCGAAGGGGTCCTCGGATGGATCGCCATTTCTGTATTCGCATTCAATATACTCGTAATCGTTCAAGACTTTGATCAGAAAAAATTCTTAATCATGGTACTGCTTGTAGTGAGTGCCTGTTTGTTAATTTGGATCATCGACATGAAGGGCTATGAATTCCTTCGGCGTTTTGCTCGTGCCATCATAGAACTGCACCCAACCATGAGCACATCAGCCTACCTGATTCTAGCAGTGATTCTGACCATCTTCTTTTGCTGGGGGATGATACGGCCCATGTTCGACTATTGGGTGTTGGAACACAACGAGTTTGTTCATTATATTCAACCCTTTGGGCGGGACATGAGTGTGCCTCGATCTGGAAGTACAGTGAGCAAAGACATTCCCGACATACTTGAATATATTTTAACTTTGGGTGGAGGCTCATTGGTCATCAAGCGTGAAGGTGAAATTGTGGCTACGATTCCCCACATTCCATTTTTAGGACGCCGCATGAAAGTGATTGAAAAGATGCTTTCGGAGCAACGTGTCACAACCTACGAACACGATTAGAAGCGTAGACTTAATCGATCGCCTGTTGCTCTTTAAAGCGTTGCACCATAAACGGGGGACATCCATCGCAACTTTGCCCAGGTTTAACACTACGCTCTTCAATGGGTGACATGGATTCATGATTACACATGGCTTTGCGCACGGTATCGGCTTTCACATCGCCCAAATGATACGATTCATCGCCCACTACCATCCCACAACAGAACATCACCCCATCCGCGCCAGCACATACAATCGATTCAGTATGCGAGCAAGGCAACTCGCGATCTTCAGGGCCAATATTTGACTCACACACTGCATAGCCTTTGTCTTTTAAAAAAGTCATGGCCTCTATAGCGCTGCGATCAATTACGACGAATGTAGCATCTCGATCCAGACGCAAAATCGGTGACAAGCCTTTTTCATCCATACACTCATTATTGAGGTGCAATCCGACCCGGATCCCATGTACTTCCTGCGCCCAAGCACAAATACGCCATACATCTGAATCCGATTTTAGGCAGGTCTCTACATGGATGACCATCCACTGGGCCCCCAACGAAGCTGATTCATCCACAATATTGAGCCAATCATTTAAAAGCAATACTGAACGATTAGCTGTCTCACGTGATTCTACAACCCCATCTCGAGTTACATGGAGCCAAATGTAGTGCACCTCAGATGGTACAGCCTGGGTCGTCCCTCGCACACGTGATTCTTTAACTTTGGATGAGAGGCATCCAGGCAAAGATGATCCCCTAGCTTCAGAAGATTTGACCCAAAAGCCATCTATATCGTCACCACGCATACTCACTTGACCTCACACACTTTAATTTAAGAACCCATTCACTCTATATCTAAACCATACTAACAAGCAACAAAGGCATTCCATTTCCGAATCATACCTAAATGTAGAAAAAATCTTTACCTGCGCATACTTGACCCTCTATATAATTCATGTTACTCTTTGTGTATCTCGGCAGACATCCCTGCGATGTGCGTTAAGTCGAGCAGTTTTCTACCTTGAAATTGAATCGGGGGTTCAATATCTGAACGGTCAGGGGCATGCCTTCTTCGAAAGGACGTTCAATGGCTGTCGTGAGAGTTCCCACTTAACTAGGTATAAGGTTCAATAAATTGCTCGCCGGACGGCATTAGCGGCCTCTGCCGAATTCTTTTTTCCAATTCCTATCGAATCTAGATGTTTAGTACGCCACACTTTGTGTATAAAAAAACATTCATTCGCTACATGTTGTAGATAAATAGATTTTTTAACATCATTAAAAAAAATTAACGCATTCCACCCAAAATTAATCGTTTTTATTGTTTTTACCCCCTGCCAGCATGCCACTTATAGTATATTCAGCGATTTTAATACTTTTAAAACTAATTGTCATCTATTTATAAGTCCATTTTTTCATATTTTATATTAGTTTTTGGATATTGAGTGCTACTAAAACTTGACAAGATCGCAAGATACTGGTAAATTGTCGTAAAAGAAAAATTAAAAAAA
>CALLLL010000174.1 GCA_938082445.1 uncultured bacterium | reverse complement strand
AAGAGCTCAATAAATCTGATGGGAAAATATCGCCAAAATTTCCCCAAGACCACTTAGCCATTTTGGGCACTTTGCCTACAAGACCGCTAAATACGCTAGCCAGCAATAACACACCCAGCCAGATAGCCCACCAATCGTCTTTTTTCCATAGATCACTCCACGACCATTTCGCCTGAAGAGTTTTTGTGTGCGATGATTCTGATTCCATTGAGCTATCCTAGATTGGTTAATGTGAAGCGACAGTATATCAAATTGTGGACAGAATAATCATGAATTTAAGGTGCATTCTTAGCGTATTTTGTGATGAAATAGGTGACTGGCGATGTCCAAGAAAAATCAGTAGAATGAAGCAAATACGTTGGGAAGGGAAACCGCTAAGAATGCTTTCAAAGATACAACAGTTTTTCGATTATTTGCTTGGAAAACGTTCCGAGTTAAAGGACCTCGATCTAAAAGATGCTGTCATGGCGAAAGTGATTCTGAAGATTCATCGCACACGTACACACAAAGAGGTAGTTTTTGTTCCTTTACATCATGTAGTGCAGCTTCATAAACTGGAACGGGAAAATTCTATGGCTGCTACCCAAGCTCGTGTCGATACTCTCATCGAACACAAGGAGGCTTTATTATCCGATCCCATTTTTACTCGTGAACGTCTCATGGAATTTCTGCCTTCAGTATCTGGATTTAAAGTGGTTCAGCAAGCACCCGACTGTTAAATCGCCTACGAAGGGAATGGTCGCCTTGCTGCTCTGCAAACAGTGTTCGATGAATCCGATGGAATTCAACTTGAAGTGGAAGAATATCATTTTAAAAATTCCACTAAAGTCCTCAAAGGTCTCAATAAAGTCCGCCGAATGAATGGCTTCGTTGATTAAGATGACTTCAAAAGTTGATACGCTACACTAAATCGTTAAACGCCTCTTCAATATTGGGGTATTGAAACTCGAATCCCGCATCCAATAGGCGCTTAGGCACCACCCGTCGACTTTTCAATAATAGCTCTGTCTCGGTGCGAATTATAAATGCACCGATTTCTAAAGCCCACCGAGGGTGGGGGAGTCCAAAAGGCCGATGCATTGCTCGACGTAAGGCAGCCATGCAAGCAGCATTGGGTAGAGGGTTTGGGGAACAGATATTGATAGCACCATCAAGGGTGTCGTGCTGCATGATAAAATCAACACTGTTTATAAAATCGTCCATATGAAGCCATGACATGTATTGAGTACCTGGCCCCTGACGCCCACCCAGAAAAAAGCCTGTCAGCATTTTGAGTGGCCCCATAGCGCCGCCACCATTGCCCATGACAATGGATATACGTAAGGCTACTTTACGGGTAAAAGGGCAAGGATATTGCTGTTGAGCAGCTTCCCACTGGAGCACCACATTCTCAGAAAATCCATGGGTATCCAAATCTGTTACATCTTCATCCATATCGGTGTCAAATGATTCTCTGTAAATGGTCGCAGATGAAGCATTCATCCAAATCCGCGGGGGGGTCCCACATTGGGTAATCGCTTCCCCAATGACATGCGTCGAATCCAATCGAGATGACAATATTGCCGCTTTGTTTGTCTCATTATACCGACAATCAACCGAACGTCCTGTCAAATTGATTACCGCATAAGCGCCATCGATTTCCTCTGTCCATTCTCCAAGCGTTTTCGCATCCCATGGCAAAAAACGTATCCCATCTTTATTGCCCAATCCACTACGTGATAGCACCACAACATCAAAACCCTTTGCTATAAAATATTGAGCCAAGGCTTGACCCAAAAAGCCGCTCCCGCCAGCCAGTACTAATCGCTTTTTTTCAGATTGGTTATCCATTGCTTTGCTCCTCTTCCAACAAGTCCGTTTGTGTACATGATTCGACCAAGTTCAATATTTGTACGGCCTTGGTACTAATGCCTCCCAGGAGAGGTAGATTTGATACTTGTAGTAATCGCAATACCAACTCTAAGCTCAAATCCAATAGTTTTGTGCTTCTGTGTTGCCCTTCGGATTGGTCATTGGACCAAAAGAAAATAATTCCCATCATGTATAGCCACAGGATTTTTGGTAAATGAGGACGCAATACGGTCGAAACCTTGATGGTACTCCCTTCAACAACATCTTCAATCATCTGAATGGCATCATTGCGAATTTCTGAAGAGTGGGCACTAAAAGGGGACATTGGATTTTGCATATCCCCTGCGCCCCCTGCCAATACATGAACCAGCTCACGATAGGGCAGAAGTTGTTCAAACTTGAAATTTACCATAGCTTTGTATCGATATTTGAAATCTTCTGATTCCAATACGATCAATTGGTTATGTTCGATCGCCTCCATACTGGTCTTCCGATAAAACTCAAGTACCAATTCTTCTTTATAGCTAAAATGGTAATAGGTCGCGCCTGGAGTTAATCCACATTCATCAGCAATGGCGCGCATGGTTGTTTTTTCAAAGCCCATTTCTTGGAATAATTTAAGCGCAGCATACAGTATTTTCTCTCGTGTCACATCACGTTTTTTGGGTGAAGTCGTTTTTGCCATGGCTAAAGTTTCCTAAAATTAAACACGTTTAAAAATAAAATATCATAACCGTTTGTGAATGTCAATAAAAATTAAACACGTTTAAAAAATAATAATCCTTTTCTGTTTTACGAGAAACCTACTTGATCCTTGTAGAATAAACCCTAGACGCTGTATAGTGATAGTAGTCTATGAAGGAAACAGAAATGCAAAGTAAAATCCAGGCCTTGGCGAACAGTTCCCTGTTCCATGACTTAGATGATAAGTCCCTTAGCCACATTGCCCAACAATTCTCAAAACGTGTTTATCAAGCGGGTGAAATAGTTTTTCAGCACAAAGATGAAGGCCATGAATTTTATGTAGTAGAGTCCGGTGAAGTGACTCTCTATAAACAAATGGGCCTCGGTGAACGGCATATCCGGACTTTTCGTGCTGGAGAGCATTTTGGGGAAATGGCTCTAATATCTAAAGCTCGCCGAGATGGTACTATCAAGGCCAATAATGAATTTCATTGCCTAGTCTTGGATAAAAAAGGGTTTAATACTCTGCTCGAAGAGGAACCTCGATTTTCCCAAAGAATGTTGCAAACGGTTACAGAACGATTGCGTAAATCTGATGAAGCAGCGACACGCGACATGATTGCTGCTCACCAAGCCTTGAGTTTTTCATTGGCCAATCTTGCCGATTCTCGCGATCCGGAAACGGGTGCACATTTGTCTCGGGTACGTGCTTACTCTCGATTGCTTGCAGAACTGCTTATGCGTCATCCGCATTATGAGGACAATATTTCCGAAAGTTTTGTTGAGCACATATTTCTTGTTACCCCTTTGCACGATATTGGTAAAGTCGCTATTCCTGATGGTGTGCTGATGAAGCAAGGAAAACTAACCAATGCCGAGTTTGAAATTATGGCTCAACATACCGTTTTGGGTGCACAAGCGCTAGAGCAGGTATTGGAATATTGCGATTTTGAACTATTTCATATGGCACGTCGGGTGATTTTGTCACATCATGAACAATGGGATGGTGGGGGTTACCCGCATGGAATCGCAGGCGAGGAAATTCCCATTGAAGCTCGAATCATGACTATCGCCGATAACTATGACGCTTTATTATCTGAACGAGTATATAAACCTGCTTTTAGTTATGAAGAGACCGCTAAACTCATGGCCGAACAATCAGGGACACGCTTTGACCCGGTCATGTTGGATATTATGTTAAGTAATATTGAGCAATTTGAAGCCATCCATAAAGACTTTATGGATGCCGAAGGCCATCAGCACTAAAACTGAATTCCCATAGCGCTCAATTGCTTTTCAGCTGCTTCGCTCCAACCACGATTTGCCGCAGGGCTTGCAGGACTTGGATGCAAGATGGTCCCAATCCTATATAGTTCATTCCCCAAAGCCGCTTTTGCGCGACTTTCTGCAAATTTCCCAACACCTATAACCCATTCTGGATCAAGCTCTTTAACCAAGGCTCGTAAGGCATCATCGCAGTGAGCAAAGATTGTATCTTTTAACTCCACTGGAAATTTGTCAGGAGTAAAATTGGCACCCGTTTCTGTCATAAACGCTAGGGGGCAATAATTCCATACGAAGAAGCGGTTAAAGAAATTCTCTGCAGTCCCAAAACGTTCTTGAGCCCACCCCCACAAACGCCTGCCACTTACTTCGCTTCGCTCACAGGCAAAACCGGTAACGGGGCGTTTCGGATGTTCAACGGGTGGTTTTTTTACCGGCGCTTCAATGCCCATCCAATCGCGGACCAAACTCACCTCACCAAAAGGCACCCCTGTTTGCGACATACCAAATGGTCCAGGATTCATCCCTAAAAATAATACTTCTTTTGTGGATGAAGAAAATCGGTCTAAATACATTTCATGTGATTTGCGTGCATAATGTACAGGATTGTAAACATGTGTCACTGGTTCAGGATAATCAATATTTTCAAGTGTTTTTCCAAGTGATTGCGATATTTTTCTGATCGACATCTTGCTATGTGACCTTCCTGAAAGGACTTAGTGGGATAAAGTTAAATTATTTGTTGACTTAAATTATTATTGCATGGTAAACTCATTGTATGCAATTGAAGCCAGTCTGTTGGCATTATTTTTAGTTTTTACCTTCGGGGGATTTATGCAAAAAGTATACAAATTAATTAATCGTTCTATATTGTTCGTTGGGGCAATATTCTTGTCCACCGGATTCACAGGATGTGGTGGTGGAGGCGGGGGTGGAGGTAGTGAAGGCACCGAAGAAGACACAGTACCTGTAACTATTACTCTAGGCTCAAGTGTTTCAGCTGCCGACTCGCTTAGTGGGTTTATTACTCGGGCACCAGTTGATACCGAAAATATAGACTCCTTAGTTCTTGAAATAACCAAAGTAACGGTTCATAAAGCAGGGGTAGATGAAGAAGGTGAAAACGAAGAGGAATCCGAGCCATTAAACCCTGATGAAGAGAACGAAAACGATGCGGGGTGGATTACACTATTTGAAGCCAGTAATCCAGGTGAAAATATACTGTTGGATATTGTTGATTTAAGCACTATTTCTCAAGTTCTAACCGCCGCAAATTTGACACCGGGAAAATACACTAAAGTTGCGCTTTATTATGAAAATCCTGTGGCTGTAGTCGATGGTGTGGAAAGTTCAGCAATACAATCTACAGCGAACGGACGAATATTTATCTCCCAAAACTTCACAGTGCCCGAAGGTGGTCCAGTGTTGATTGAAATAGATTTTAAAGAGATTGGTTTAAATTCAACGGGTGGTGGTCCGAATGATTATATTCTTAATCCACAATTACGTGTAGATATTGGATTTACATCAGCCTTGATAGAATTTGCGGGGACCATTGTAGGTATCGTTCCTGAGCCTCAAACCTTGTCTGTTGATAGCGGTACATCCATTTTGGATGTCGCGGTTGATGAAGAAACAGTAATTGTAAGACAGCAAGAAGTGGTAATTCCTGATGCTATTCCACCCGATCCCTTAACCGAATTTGTCGAAGTAGCAATCCCATTTGGCAATTTAATGAATGGTGACATGGTTGAAGTTGATGGTGAGTTACAGCTCGATGGAAGCATAGTAGCCGATCGAATAGAAGTAGTCCCGCCACTACTTTTACCATAACGTAGCCTAGCCTAGCTGTATAAAGCATTACTACCGGCCCAGAAATCTTCTCTGGGCAGGTTTTTTTATTATACAT
>CALLLL010000173.1 GCA_938082445.1 uncultured bacterium | reverse complement strand
TAACGCTTGGTAGGCAAAAAGGACCCATTCATGAGTACACCATCCTCATTTTCACGCAGAAACTTTATAAAATCCAGTGCTGTTGCTGCCGGAGCAGCCACACTAACGGCCAAACAACATGCAAACGCACAAGGCGCCAATGAACAGCTTCAAATCGGCATGATTGGATGTGGCGGCATGGCCGGAGCACATCTACGTTCTTTACTTAGCATGCAAAAAGACGAAAACATTGCCATTCGTTGGTGCTGCGATGTGATGCTTAGCCGGGCAGGAAATTTTCAACAGCAAGTAGTCGGCGCTGGCGGTGAAGCAAAAATAACTCAAGACTATCATGACGTTCTGGCTGATCCTGACATAGACTATGTGGTCATTGCGACTCCGGAACACACACACTATTACCTCGCCATGGATGCCCTCAAAGCCGGCAAGCATGTCTATTGCGAAAAGCCAATGTGTTATGACATCAAAGAAGCCAAGAAATTACACAAAAAAGTAGAAGAAACCGGTTTAAAGTTACAAGTAGGTGTACAAGGTATGGCAGATGACAGCTATGCCAGTGCTTACGAAGCTATTAAAGCTGGTAAAATCGGCCTTGTCGTTGAAGCACAAATTGATTACGTTCGAAACTATCCCCTCGACCGCGGCCCATGGAGACGTGTTGGTATCACTGACGATAAACCTATGCCCGACGATTTAGATTGGGATACCTGGTTACACCCACGCCGTAAGCGTGCATGGAATCCTCACCACTACTATGAGTGGCGCTGTTACCGCGATTACTCAGGAGGTGTATCCACAGATCTTTTTGTTCATCGTGTAACACGCCTCATCCGTGCATGCGGACTCAAGTTCCCATCACGCGTAGCAGCGATGGGCGGTACCTATACTTGGGACGATGGACGTGACTTACCCGATAGCTTGGAAGTACTTTACGAATATCCTAAAATTGAAGGTATCACCAACGGCATGACCTTACATCTGTTGGGCACAATGAACAATAAACATAAAAACCAACACTGCATTCGTGGACAGGAAGCCACCATCGTATTCACCTCCAGCGGTTTTGACATTATCTCGCAATCCGATAATAAAGTCATAGAATCACACAAGAAAACCGGTGCAGAAGACCTCGTGCCTCATCATAAAAATCACCACGCAGCAATACGGGATCCCAAAGTCCCCCTAAACTGCCCCTCTGAATTGGGCATGTATGGCGTCGTAGCCGCACGCATGGGGAACCTCTCCCACTTCCAACGTAAGATGCTCGAGTGGGACACCAAACGTGAATACGTGAAATTTTCCTAAGACTTCGTGTAGAATAGCGCACTTCGCAACCTACACCTATCAAGGACTCGTTTACCCGTGACCGACCCTGTGCAAGAAAAAAACAATACAAAAGCAATATCCGTCATTTTGGTGATATCCGCTGTAGCCTTTTTGTTTCTCGTTTGGTTGATTTACTTTAACACGAAATCAGAATCGGCCGATCCCAATGCCTTGACCTTCCTCCCCGGATTAAATGCTTTACTCAACGGCCTTAGTGCAACTTGTATCATTGTCGGAGTGGCAGCCATCAAAAAAGGAATGCGAAAATTTCATATCGCCTCCATGGTTTCTGCCATAACCCTATCCGCTGTATTTTTGGTGAGTTATATTATCTACCACAACATCCATGGAGACACAAAGTTTGCCACTGAAGGTGCCATTCGATATGTGTATTTTGGGATTTTAATTTCACACATCATCTTAACGGTGTTTGCTCTGCCCCTCATTTTCTCGGCAGTCTATTTTGCCTTAACCAAGCAATTCTCATTACACAAAAAAGTTGTAAAATACACCGTACCCATTTGGCTATATGTATCCATCACCGGAGTAGTAATTTATTTCTTATTGAAATACAACTCCTAATCTCACTAGTTATTTACAAAAAAATCCCGCTATCGAATGACTCCGATAGCGGGATTATTTTTTAAACTAAAAAAGAACTAGCAAGGAAGTTCCCAGCCTTTACGGTATTCTTTACTTACGATTTGCTCAGGATTCTTCACGTTGGTCACGCGACCTTTAACGTTATCCCAGTGCAGTTTCTTAACACCTGCTTTTTGAATAGCTGATGTTGCGATCAGGTTACCGAAGTTTACCATCTCAGTAAATGGACCTGCATAAGAGAAGTCCGAACCTGATTTAGTACCGGTCTTAATCGCGTTCAACCAATCGTAGTAGTTATCTTCATTGGGCACACGTGGAATGTACGCATCTGGCTTGGTGTAATTCGCCATGGCTTCATCCGGCATGAGACGAGGGTTGCCGCCATATTCACCCATTGTAATAACGCCTTTATCCCCAACCAAGAATGAACCATTCTTCTGGTTATCACCCAGCACTTGATCCTTAGGGATGCCTGCTGGACGTTTTGGACGATTGTAGATTCGTTTATCAGGATTTTCTGGGTCCTTTGGATCCGGGCGCCATCCATCATACCAATAAACGTCGATTGCAGCCAGCTTACCACGAGCCGGGAAGCTGTATTTAATGGTTTCGACCAAGGGGAAAGTTTCGTCATTTTGACCTTCTACATGAATCAATTCAACGGTATAGTCTTTTGCTTCCACCAATCGAAGACTCATGTATACAGGGTCCATAATGTGGCAAGCCATATCACCAAGTGCACCACCACCAAAGTCACGCCAAGCGCGCCAATCGTGCGGAGCATAACGGCTGATTTTTGGTGAGTTAGGATCTTTTTCAGCACCGTATGGACGCCACGGCGCACAGCCGATAAAGCGATCCCAATCCAGATTTTCAGGTTGAGTCACTGAAGGCAATGGAGTTGGGCGACCTTGGCTAGACCACACTGGACGGTGTGTCCATACATGCGCTTCACGCACTTGGCCGATAGCGCCCGTTTCAAGCATTTCAGTCACTTCGCGCACACCATTACCGGAATGCCCTTGGTTACCCATCTGAGTGACAACATCCATCTCTTCAGCCACATTCTTCAACAAACGTGCTTCAGCTACAGTGTGTGTCAACGGTTTTTGCACATAACAGCTAATGCCCATTTTCATGGCCATATAAGCAGCCGGTGCGTGGGTGTGGTCAGGTGTAGAAACAGTAACCCCATCCAGCTTATCGCCGAAATCTTCCAAAAGATTACGGTAATCATTGTATTTTTTAAACTCTTTGTTATTTACAAAGTGAGGTAAATTAAGGGTACGTTGTGCACGATCCCAATCAACGTCACATACAGCGAGAAAGTTTTCGCCTTTACATCCGTTGGTATCACTACCCCCTTTACCCCCTGTACCGATTGCGGCCAGGTTCAGTTTTTCATTCGGGGAAATTTTTCCGGGAACAACTTTGGCAGCGTTTACCTTATTGGCACCCGTTAAGGTCACCGTGGTCGCAGCCGTAGTCGAAGCCAGAAATGCCCGACGGGTTAAATCTGTTTTACTCATGGTACGTTCTCCTGAATTCAGTAATAGATTTGCTTAGCTATCATCGTACAAGATATTGATGATAGATTCCAGTATAAAAATTTACGCTATATAGACGAATAATCCCCCTATCGATTCACAATTACCCTATATTATAAAGTTTTTTTATTCTATAAGGCCTTTTTCCCAAAACTATCCTGACACATCCCAGCAGTATTCCATTAATCCCCCCTATTTTGCTATGATATGGCCTGTAAACCTTGTTCCCCCATTTAGTCATTCGACTCAATTGTAATAACACGAAGGAGTAGTATCTTGTTTGAAACACTGGACATGGCCCCAGCTGACGCGATTTTGGGTCTTACCGATGCCTTTAATAAAGACGAAAACCCCAATAAAATCAACCTTACTGTGGGTGTATATAAAGATGAAGCAGGCACAACACCTATTTTTACAGCCGTAAAGAAAGCCGAAGAGAAGATACTGGCTGACGAATCCACTAAAGGCTACTTGCCCATTAACGGCTCCGCAGACTATTCAAATGCTGTACAACGCCTTATTTTTGGCGATAATCATGAAATTATCGGGTCCAAACGCGCTATCACCGCACATACTCCAGGTGGAACCGGTGCTTTACGTGTAGCAGCCGAATTCATCAAACTGGTGAATCCTGAAGCCACCGTATGGCTCAGCCAACCCACATGGCCCAACCACCCAACCGTATTTCATGCTGCAGGCTTAAAGACCGTTAGCTATCCATATTACGATGCAGAGTCTAAAACATTAGACTTTGATGCTTTGGTGGCTGCGCTTGAGGGTGTGAAACCAAACGATGTCGTTCTTTTCCACGGCTGTTGCCATAACCCTACCGGCATGGACCCTGATGCAGCTCAGTGGACCCAATTGGCTCAGATTGTCAACGAAAAACAAGCTCTAGCTTTCTTCGATTTTGCATATCAAGGATTAGGCAATGGACTTGATGAAGACTCCGTAGGCCTGCGCACCTTCTGTACTGAAGGATGTGAACTCTTGGTATCCTCATCATTTTCCAAAAATTTCGGGCTCTATCGCGAACGCACAGGCGCGTTAACTTTAGTAGCCAAAGACAGCGATGTCGCAGCACGAAGCTTAAGCCACCTAAAGCGTGTCATTCGCGCAAACTATTCGAACCCTCCTTCACACGGTGCTGCCATCGTCACAACAATTTTGAACGATGCAGAATTGCGCGCTGAATGGGAAGC
>CALLLL010000172.1 GCA_938082445.1 uncultured bacterium | reverse complement strand
ATCCGATTGCAATTTTTTATTAATATTTTCTTTAAGAGTCTTTATAAAATCTTTTCCTTGATCTGGCATGTTCTCTATTTTAATAAGATAATCTTTTTTATCACCAAACTGTTTTATGTTAATATCTCCATAAGTGTAACTGTTAAAAGAATCTCTAATATTTGTTATATTTATATTTTTATCATTAACTCTTAATTCAATTAGGGTGCCCCCCTTAAAATCTATACCATAGTTAAGACCCTTAAAAATTATGAATAAAAGACTTGCAAGCTGAGCCTTCACCTTTTATAATAAGAATATATTTCGTATCTATATATATTGTTTAGACTTATCCAAATTATTACATTATCTGACTTGTGAGGAATGATGCTGTGACCATGACAAAACGAGAACTGGTGATTCGTGTATCGAATAAACTGGGCCTGACACAGAGTGAAGTTTCTAAAGTGATTGAATCAACCTTCGATACGATATCGGAGGCCTTGGCCAATGGCGAACGCTGGGAATTGCGTGACTTTGGTGTTTTCGAGGTCAAAACCCGTGCTTCGCGCATTGGACGCAACCCGCGTACTGGCGCGCAAGTACCTGTGCCAGAACGACGTGTGGTCACATTCCGTCCCGGAAAGAAGATGAAAGAGGTAGTATCGGGTGAAGCGCCCAAAACGGAAACTCCCCCACCGGCCCCTCCTGTGGATGAAGCGCCATCGGATACCCCACCCGATTCGACACCGCCCAATTCCCTGTTCTGATGTTTTAGTACTTAATACCTTACTTAAACATGAATCCTCTTTGCTGTGCTTTTCGAAGAGGATTTTTTCATAAGCGCTTAGCCTTTTACTTGATAGAATTGTACCGAACCATGCTTATACTTGCGACTGATACTTCTACTCCATACCTTTCGATTGCTTTATGTGAGGGTGATCGAGTGCTTGGTGAAATAACACGTTATGCCGATCGTCAACATGCAGAGAAATTGTTGACCTATACCCATTGGCTTTTGGAAGAGCACAACACTTCATTGGACGATATTGATCTGTTGGCTGTTTCACATGGGCCGGGATCATTTACCGGATTGCGTGTGGGCGTAGCAGCTTGGAAAGGCTTGGCTACAGGCGCAGCGATTCCAATCATGGGAGTTTCTACCATGGATGCCTTAGCCCGACGCGTTCCAGTTGCCAATGGCACAGTATGTGCTTTATTGGATGCCAAGATGAAAGAAGTCTATGCTTCTCTCTACAGCTATGAGCAGGGTATTAGAACATGCACTCAAGACGTCATTGTTGCCCCTATAGAAACTATATTGGCCCAATGCCCCGAGGATACATTGTTCGTAGGCGATGGTGCAGGGCTATATTCCGAAGCAATCGTTGCTGCCAATCCAACCGCTACAATATTGCCTGAAATGTATCATCCAATTTCTGCTGCGTCAGTAGCCCGAGAAGCAGCTGCGCTTATCAGCAAGGGTGAAAAGCCCCAGAACAATTCCGTTTCCCCTATTTATCTACGAAAATCGCAAGCCGAAGTAGTACGGGATCAAAAAGCGAAGCAGGCTAAGTAATCATGGAAGATGCGCTTCCCACGAAACTGCGCTTTGAAGAAGCCAAGGAGACATTGCTTCCTTTTTTACAGGTCATTGAAGATGAGGCGTATCCAGAACCTTGGACAACCGGCATGTTCCGTGAAGAGATCCGAAATCATCACTCTTTTTTTTATGTAGCGTACAATCAAGAAAAGTTGGTAGGGTATGCAGGTTTTTGGCTGCTACTGGATGATGCGCATATTACGACTGTCACTACGCAAAAAGAATTACGTGGACGGGGCTATGGTCGAGAGCAAATGCTACACTTAATTACGAAAGCGCATCAATTAGACGCCCGTCGTATGACATTGGAAGTTCGCCCCTCAAATACAGCTGCACGCTCTTTATATGACCGGTTGGGGTTTCATGAAATCGGAATCCGCAAGGGATATTATGCCAAGAGTGGTGAGGATGCACTAGTCCTGGAATTACAAATGGAGACTGTATGAACATTTATGGACTCACTGGTGGCATTGCTTCTGGAAAATCTGCCGCGAGCGAACATTTTAGGACTTTGGGTATTCCGGTCATCGATTCGGATGCTTTGGCCCATACCTTAATTGAACCCGGAGCATCAGCTTTTCAACCAGTTGTAGATGCATTGGGTACAGATATCTTGACTGATGGACGTATTGACCGAGCAAAACTCGGTGCCCTGGCATTTAAAGATACTGAAGTCCTGGAAACGTTAAATCGTTTAATTCACCCGGCAGTACATGCTGAAAGTGCACGCCTGTGTGCAGAGTTCAATGCTCAAGGCCATTCAGTGGTGATTATTGAAGCCGCTCTGCATGCAGAGGATGGTACTTTACGTGAGGGATTGGATGGGTTGATCGTGGTGAATTGCCCAGAAGAAATCCGTTTAAATCGCTTGGTCGAACAGCGTGGAATGCCGTACGCCGATGCTATTCAACGAATAGAGTCACAGACTCCGCCCGAAAAAAAATTACCCTTAGCACGTTGGATCATTCATAATGATAAGAGTCTTGTAGAGCTTCATCAGCAAGTTGAGGCTATCGTAGAGGAATTTTGATATGGATGTGCATCTAAATAAATGCCAAGATTGTGATCGCGTTATCATGAGCGATGAAACTCATCACTTATGCGACATATGCTATGAAAAATATGACCTAGAAATCGGACTGGTGGAAGATGCAATTAAGATTCATGGTTACGAACGTCCGGAAGTGATAGCGAGACATACACACTTGACAGTAGATCGTGTAAAGCATTTATTGGAGGATGCCAAGCAAGCAGCACGCGGTCCCGAGTCTGAAGAGCTGTGTAGCAATTGTGGTGAACGTAATGCACTTATGAAATCGACGTATTGCTGGGACTGCCAACTGACCTTATATCATAACTTAAGTACTGAAGCTCGACAGGCAACAATGAATCAAGAACAACAGGCTGCTCAAGCGGATACGGGCATTAATTCGTTACGAGAGACAATGGAAGATAAACGCCGCCGAACAGGCGCGGCGCGTTTTCGTAAGCCACAGCAATCGGTGAAAGGCCGATAAGCTTTTTGGGGGAGTTGCTGTTGAATTTCAAAAAGTGTATGGTATCGAGACCATGAGCACAATACGCCACAAACTCGAAGAGCATGAACGACTCACATTGAGCCCTCATGCCGCTAAAGCTGCCGATACAAAAGGCCGTCGGGTAGATGAACCTGAGCATGAATACCGAACCGCTTTCCAGCGCGATCGGGATCGTATCACACACGCAAAGTCCTTTCGTCGCCTAAAAGGAAAAACTCAGGTATTCTTAGCACCAAAAGGCGATCATTTCCGTAATCGCCTCTCTCATACCTTGGAAGTCGCACAAATTGCCCGCACTGTTGCTAGAGCACTGTTCTTGAATGAAGATCTAACTGAAGCAATTGCTTTGGGTCATGATCTGGGACATACCCCCTTTGGTCATGCAGGCGAATCTGCATTGAATGAGATTGTCCCGGATGGTTTTCGCCATTTCGAACAAAGCTTGCGTATGGTTGATGTTCTCGAATCAACGACAACTCATCATGGATTAAACCTGACACATGAAGTGCGTGATGGCATACTGCATCACTCCACCGGTAAAGTGATTTTGCTGGGACGTGAGGGTAAGGTTCCTGAGACCTTGGAAGGGCAAGTGCTAAGTATCTGTGACGCGATCGCCTATATCAATCACGATATTGACGATGCCCTTCGCGCTGGGGTTATTCAGCGGAGCGATTTACCGGCTGATGCGATTGATTTTTTGGGCGAGTCTGCATCGGAGCGCATTAGCGTAATGGTCGAGGGCCTAATCCATCGTGACCAAAAAGAAGTGATTACCATGGATGATGAAGTTCGAGACGCAACCAATATCTTACGCAATTATTTATATTCTGAAGTATACCCAAGCAAGCCGATTCATGGAGAAATCGACAAAGCAGGAAAAGTCATCCATGAATTATATAGCTATATGGTGAAGCATCCAGATGAGTACATTGTAGGGCATCCTACTGACGACTCGGTTGAGCGTAAAGTGGTCGATGTGATCGCAAGTATGACGGATCAGTATGCCCTGCAGTTATATCAGAAATTATTTTTTCCTGAGACGTGGCCTTTATGATGACTTCTCCTATTGGCATTGTATCGGGTTCGGGCATTTCCTTGGAACCCTTATTGGATGAACGTAGCACTGAGTATTCCTTTGCTCAAGCATTGGGTAAGGAAGTAGCAACCATTGCTGGTCACAAAGGTGTATTCATTGAAGGGCATTGCGGGGATGTACCCATCTTATTACAAAGTGGACGAATGCATTTTTATGAAGGGCACGAGTATGCCACAGTCAATCAAACAGTCGACTTTATGCACCAACAAGGTGTGCAATCGGTGATTTATACCAATGCCGCTGGTGGGTTAAAACCCAATATGCAACCCGGAGACTTGATGATTGCAGACACCTTGGCTCTATGGCCGTGTCAACGGTGGCCAGAGCATCCTACTGAGTTAAAGACCGATATCTTTCTAGAGGGCTGTGATCATCGGGGTACCTACACCTGGGTACATGGACCATGCTACGAAACCCAGTCTGAAATTCAGGCTTTACAGGCAAGTAAAAGCGATGCAGTGGGAATGAGTACAGCACCAGAATTATCTCGTTGCCACGAGTTGGGCATGCGAGGGGGCAGCATTTCGGTCATTACCAATAATTGTTGTGCGCCACAAGTATTAACACATGAACATGTGTTGGAGATGGCGGCAACGGCTTCAGAACGGATATGTGAGATAATTCGTTCTTCATTGAAATCCATAAACACATGAGCTCCATAGCGATGCACACTCGTTTTTCTCCCTACCATTTTCTAGTACTCTTCCAATTTTTTTGTTTATTCAATGCTGAAGGTCAAATCAACACT
>CALLLL010000171.1 GCA_938082445.1 uncultured bacterium | reverse complement strand
TGGTGTGACGGGCGGTGTGTACAAGGCCCGGGAACGTATTCACCGTGGCATGCTGATCCACGATTACTAGCGATTCCAACTTCATGGAGTCGAGTTGCAGACTCCAATCCGGACTGAGACCGGCTTTAAGAGATTCGCTACAGGTCGCCCTGTCGCTGCCCTTTGTCTATGCCATTGTAGTACGTGTGTAGCCCTGGTCATAAAGGCCATGAGGACTTGACGTCATCCCCACCTTCCTCCGGTTTGACACCGGCAGTCCCTCTAGAGTGCCCAACTTAATGATGGCAACTAAAGGCAGGGGTTGCGCTCGTTGCGGGACTTAACCCAACATCTCACGACACGAGCTGACGACAGCCATGCACCACCTGTCACGCGGTTCCCGAAGGCACTCCTCTATCTCTAGAAGATTCCACGGATGTCAAGTCCTGGTAAGGTTCTTCGCGTATCGTCGAATTAAACCACATGCTCCACTGCTTGTGCGGGCCCCCGTCAATTCCTTTGAGTTTCAATCTTGCGATCGTACTCCCCAGGCGGTCAACTTAATGCGTTAGCTTCGGCACAGGAGGGGTCGATACCTCCTACACCTAGTTGACAACGTTTACGGCGTGGACTACCGGGGTATCTAATCCCGTTCGCTCCCCACGCTTTCGAGTCTCAGCGTCAGTAATGTGCCAGTGAGTCGCTTTCGCCACCGATGTTCCTCCAGATATCTACGCATTTCACCGCTACACCTGGAATTCCACTCACCTCTCACATACTCAAGCTTGACAGTATCCAAAGCAATTCCGGGGTTGAGCCCCGGACTTTCACTATCAGACTGATCAAGCCGCCTGCACTCCCTTTACGCCCAGTAATTCCGAACAACGCTTGCAACCTCCGTATTACCGCGGCTGCTGGCACGGAGTTAGCCGTTGCTTATTCATTAGGTACCGTCAGGGCAAAGGCGTTCTACTCCTCTGCTTGTTCTTCCCTAATAAAAGGACTTTACGACCCGAAGGCCTTCATCGTCCACGCGGCATCGCTGCGTCAAACTTTCGTTCATTGCGCAATATTCCCTACTGCTGCCACCCGTAGGTGTCTGGACCGTGTCTCAGTTCCAGTGTGGCCGGCCAACCTCTCAGTCCGGCTACCCATCGCAGGCTTGGTGCGCTTTTATCACACCAACTACCTAATGGGGGGCGGACTCATCTCTTAGCGGGCCAAAAGGCCCTTTCCTTACATAATCCGAAGAAAATGTAATCGTATGCGGTATTAACAGTCGTTTCCAACTGGTATTCCCCACTAAGAGGCAGATTATCCACCTGTTACTCACCCGTTCGCCGCTCGTGTACCTCCGAAGAGGCCTTACCGCTCGACTTGCATGTATGAAGCGTGCCGCCAGCGTTCGTTCTGAGCCAGGATCAAACTCTCCGATAAAAAATTAAACTAAAGCAAGCTCTAGTTAATCGATAAGTTTGTCCAGCAAAGAAGCCATAAACTGACATAACTTAATTTTGCTGTTCATTGTATTACTGTATTGTAATTGACGGAGAATATAACTAGCGATATGCTAGTACACTCTCCCACATTTGGCATTGTATAATTTTTGTTATACGTCGTATTCAATTTTCAAAGAACGTCTAGGCGACACAACAATCCCTGACTGCTTCAAGGCATAAAAATA
This sequence comes from uncultured bacterium, assembly GCA_938082445.1. Classification (GTDB taxonomy): domain Bacteria; phylum Hydrogenedentota; class Hydrogenedentia; order Hydrogenedentales; genus DTSJ01. The sequence goes on along the minus strand of CALLLL010000171.1, from coordinate 60,594 downwards.
CCGTGAATTTACATCAGGGTAATCATTGCGTGACCCGCAACACAGCAAGCACAATTAGCGCTTACCGCACTCAAGACAAGTATAATAACATCTAAAAATAACGATGTCAACACTTTTGTTTGTTTCGCTTATCGCGAACTCAAACTCCTTGGAAACCAAGGTTGAGTGCTTCTAACGACGTCTTGTCGTTAGAGGACGCATACTCTATCAAACCTCGAAGAGCCTTGTCAACAACAAATTTAAGTTTGTTATTGGCGTCTTTTTTGAGTCAGTAGCTGCCCTCAAGGGACGCATAAGATATCAAAAGAAAAGACCCCGTGTCAACAGTAAATCAAAAAAAGTTTTCGGGGTCTTTACGAATTGCTTGTCTGTGCCGCTATTGCTGTATTTAAATCACATCCCATCCTTCAGCTGGATTGCTTCGCCCTTGGTATATCCATTGCTTATCTGGCTCCAATAGCGCAGGCCGATCCGCAATAGCTGAATCCATTTCCGGAAAGACACCAAATGCAAAGCGCTCACTTTCGTATAGCTTTATTATATGCAGCAACAATACAATACGTGCTGTTCGATGCTGTCGTTCCGATGCTGCCCATACTAAGAAAAGCCGACCTAAGCACACATCAATCAAATCGACCTGTGTCTGCTGACTTTCTTGCTTCTCACTTGAGGACTCTTCTGTCCAGCTAAATAAATCCAGCTCACCACTTTCAGCGAAGTCAGGTGCATCAACCACGTTCTCACTAACCATCGAAATTAAATCATGCTCTCGACTGATTCGCCTAACTGTATTGAGCAGGCGGTCAAACCAGTGTGGTATCGCTCGATATCCTTCTTCCAGAATATCCAACTCCATCTTAGAGTTGCCAAAGTGTGATATCGACAAGCGCCCCAACCATGCCTCACGCTCTTCACTATGCTCGGGAACTAAACGCACTCGTGCTTTTTCAGATGCTTCGCCAAAGTTGAAACTTTCAAGGATACTGGCTTCGGAGAATTTACTTTTAGACATCAATGCGAGCTCTTGAATCATCTCCACGACAATTACACTGCGCGTAACAATGCGACGAACAGAATCATCTTGCGCAAACATATCGTTATGCCAAATACGATGCAGGTCATCCATCAATCGAAGGAGTGATCGGCGTGCACTGGCGGGAGACTCTTCATAAGCTGCAGAGATGACATGGGTAAATTGCATCTTGTATGACCAACCAGCCGACTCACAAATTGAGTGGTCGTATAAAAACCGCATTACCAACATGCGATCCATAATTGAATCGGCGACAGCTTCTGAGCCATAGGGTTCACGAGAAAGCACGGTAGCCCAACGCTGCAACCACACTCGCAGTTGTCGCGCAATATAACTTGCAGGCGAACGACGCACTTCTTCAAGCGCCCCTAAATCAACATTTTCTTTTAGCAATTCAGGCATTACATCCTGTACGAATATAGTTGGCGAATCGCTATGCAAGATTAAATCATCGGTTTGCACATCGTACACATAGGTACGATTTAGGTCGGTAATGACTGCATAGTCATGCTTTTCTAATTGCGCCTCCCCCACCAGCATCAAGGTTGACTCGCAGTAATCGAGCCCTTTTTCTATCATGACCGATGGCGTATCCAATTCACCAGGCATAGTAAAGTAAAATACAATGCGCTGCCCTGTTGCGCTGGTCTCAATGAATCCACAGGCAGCCCCTTCAAGAAAAATTGACTCCTGCGCACTCCATCCTAAATAGCCTAACCATTCTTGCGCAACTGGCTTCATCGTTTCTGATTTTGAATGCGACAGTTCCGTCCACCAGCGATCACAAAGTCTTACTATTTTTTCTACACCATTCATCAGGGAATCCCCTTGCCTTTCTCTACCTGAAAACCTGCAGCCTCTATACGGCACCAAATAATATCTTCACGCCGCCCAAGAATATCTTCCCCTGAACGCAGGAAAGGCACCAACTTCTTCGGCGCGTTGCTTAATCGTTCTAAGAATTCTGTGCTATCAATAATCTCTGTGTCGAACAAATCCAACTCATCAAAATCCGGCTGAGCAGCATCGTCATGCATCACCAATAATATTTTGTTCGACCGGGCATTGAGAAAACACAGTTGCGCACGACGCTCCATTCCCAAAGCTGCTCGGAAGCGCAACAATGGTTCTGCTTCTTTCAGAAACAAGCTTCTCAATTCGGCAAACCCAGGAAATTCAGCATCAATCGCATAGTATGCGCGCTTGCCCTCTACTCGTCGATTAAGCAGGCCGGAATCCGTCAACTTTTCCAGCTCACGCTGCACAGCACGGATCGCCAATCCCGTAGCCGCTTCCAACTGTCGTTGGTAATACGCGCGCTGCGGGTCGATCAAAAAGATTCGTAAAACAGCCACTCGCGCCATTGAAGTAAACAATACCGAGAGCAAGTTCTCGGATCTATATGGACTACTCAATTTAGTCATATCCACCATATATTGTGCAAAAAATATATTTTTGAACCATAAATTTCCATATTTGGTTCAATTTATTTTATTTCGAACTATAAATTATACAATTTGTAGTCAGTTTGTCAAGAGATAATTTTAACGTAATTGAAATTAAATGGATGAATGAATTAATTCCGATTAGTGAAACGAGTTAATTAATTTCCGTCAACCCTCTAAAAAGGCATGGGCAAACTGCTCAGGACTGAGCGGGAGGATGTCATAGAGATCGCGCAGAAGAACATGCGGTGCTTGAGGGTAGCCGTATTCAATTGTGAATCCTGTAGGATTCACAATGACTTGTCCATCAATGGATGGCAACGGAACTGAGCACCATGCACAATCGTGTGGATAGTCTACTTCGGCATCGTTTTCTTCGAAAGTATCGATGAGTTCTTCAATGGAAATGGGCCGTAATGCCTGAAAGCAGGTTTGCTGATAATGTTCACCGATAAGCAAACTTACGTCCCCATCTAAGATGATATCGTCTTGTGTGATACTGGTCACTTCCCGGACCCACTCCACATGGGCCGTGGATTTTGGGTCTAGCGCAATGGTCAGTCGGTAGCCAAAGGTGGGTGTATTGAGGAAAGCTGTATTGCCATCCACCCCAGCGGTGATGTCTTTTCGCTTATAATTAAGGTGTTGGCGCAGTTGCTTAGCAAGGTCATTAATGCTTGATTCGAGTTCTTCAGAGGCAATTTGGGCGATCCAGGTATTGTGATAATCGTCTACGCGCAATGGAACGGTGTGGTGTTTTTCGAACCCACTGAGCCGTTTTACCCCACTACGGTCTACTCCGCGTAAGGTAATCAGGGCTAAGTGTTCCGCTTGCAAGGGCATAATTAGGCGTCAATCACCGCTGGGCGATAGAATTTCCCTTGAAAACTTCCGCGCGCTTCCAACTCCCAATCGATCGCATTTAACACTTCCCACTTCTTTAAACTCCACTCGGAACCAATGAGTAATTTGGGCGGGCCATCCCCTGTAAGGCGGTGGATAATCATTTCTGGGGGTAATATTTCCAATTGGTCACAAACAATCTTTACATACTCGTCTTTTTCCAAAAGGCGTAAAAGCCCCTCTTCATGTTGTTTGACCATTGCAGTATTCTTTAATAAATGAAGTAAATGGATTTTAATGCCTTGTAAATCCAATTCGGCACAGGCTTGGGCCGTTTGCATCATCATTTCCGGTGTTTCTAGGGGTAATCCATTGATAATGTGAGCACATACATTAATATTGTGGGCGCGTAATTTCTCTACCCCCTCCACAAAACACTCCATATCATGCGCTCGATTAATGAGATCACTGGTTTTTGGATGAATCGATTGCAGGCCAAGCTCTACCCAAAGGTAGGTCCGCTCGTTTAATTCGGCTAAATATTCCACCACATCGTCTGGTAAACAGTCGGGGCGCGTAGCGATCGCGAGACCGACTACGCCCTCTTGCTCAAGAATCACCTCAAACTTTTCTCGCAATTCCTCAACCGGAGCATAGGTATTTGAGAATGCTTGGAAGTAACCAATGGTTTTTCCTTCTTTCCACTTCTCATTCATTCGCGCCTTGATGGCTACATACTGATCCACTAAATCCTGTTTACGACGCCCAGCAAAATCGCCCGACCCCCGTTGTGAACAAAAAGTACACCCACGCGCAGCCACTGTGCCGTCGCGATTTGGACAGGTAAACCCACCATCAAGCGCCACTTTAAAGACTTTTTCTCCGAAATGCTGACGTAAATGCGCATTCCAACTTCGATATAGTTTGGTTTCGTAGGTCTTATATATAGAAGTATCGGGTAATGACATTATTTTCTTGGGCTCAATTGGGGGCTATAGTAAGGAAAGGACAGTATACTACGGATTCACCTAGTGATGAAATTTCTTCTACCGTAGAGTTTAGTGCTGGATATCCACGATTGTACCCCGGAATGTCTCGACAACTTTAGTCAGATTGGGATCATCCAAGGCTTTTTTACCGTCCACCAAGTTCACCTGCTCTCCAATGGGCAATCCATGGGCTGTGGTGGACTCTTCTCGGGGAGCAACAGGTACGGCTTTTTCACTTAACTCTACACGGAATGCTGTCACGTTTTCGGTTAATTTTGTTAAAGCGGCCTCAATGATTTCACGGTTTGGCGCTTTTTCAATAATACTTTTCGCCAACTCTTGTTCATGAGACAATTGTAAAATTACGGTATCGCCTTCAATTTTCACTGGACGTGCATGCGGAAACCACGTTGCAAGATTCATATGATCGTGCGTGGCGACTTCAACAATTTGTGGCCAATCTTCGCCAAACGATTTTTCGGATAGGGTGAGACGTCGATGGGCCGGTGCTGCTTCTATCGGCTCCTGGGAAATTACTGGGGTTGGATTCTCCGGAGGTACTGTACCTTTTGGCGTAGAAGACAGTTGTTCCACTGGGGGCGTTGCTGGCGTTTCAGCTATCGCAGGGGTAGGATTTTCTTGTGCTTTTGGGGATGTTGGGCGAGGCGCTGGATCATTCAGGATCTTTTTTTTTTGCTCATCGCCTAGGGTCACATCTCCCAGTTGTTCTTGAAGCACGGCAATTTTTTCCAGTACAGAATCCACGGAGACATCTATACTACGCTTGGTTACTTTTATGAGCATCGCTTCCAAGGCAGTACGTTGAGCCAGTTGAGAGTCAAAGCCATCAACCAACTCAGAGAATTGCTCTACTAATCGAATGAGTTCCATTAAAGTGAATTGTTGGGCCCGCGCGTTCATTTCAGCGACTTCTTCATCGGGCAAGGCCAATAATTCAGTGGGGCCATTGCTTTTACATATCATCAAGTTTCGGTAGTATCGCAAGATATCCTGCACAAACTGTGAAAGATCTTTACCGCTAACAACGATATCGTCAACCGTTTTGAGTAAAGGGACTACATCTTTTTCACGAATCGCCGTACATAGGGTGTGCATGACTTGCCAGTCCACTAGCCCCAATACATCGAAAACATCCTGAAAAGTTATCTCTTTATCGCAATACGACATTAATTGGTCAAGAATACTTTCAGAATCACGCACCCCACCATCGGCTGCACGTGCAATCGCCGATAGGGCTTCATCGCTACATGTCATTCCTTCTGCATCCAGTATCTTACGCAACAATTGCTTCAGATCATCAACCCCAACGCGACGGTAGTCGTACCGTTGGCAACGCGAGATGATGGTTGCTGGAATTTTATGGGCTTCTGTTGTTGCTAAAATAAAGATGGCGTGCGCAGGAGGCTCTTCGAGCGTTTTCAGTAAGGCATTAAATGCTGCGATGGAAAGCTGGTGCACCTCATCAATTACATAAATTTTATATCGTCCACCAGCAGGAACCATCCGAACATTCTCGCGAATTTGACGAACGTCTTCCACACTGTTGTTTGAGGCACCATCAATCTCGATAACATTTACATTATTACCGGCAGCGATGGATTCGCAATTCGCGCAGGTTCCACAAGGCTCGGGCGTAGGGCCATCTTGCGCGGTACAATTTAGGGCTTTGGCTAAAATTCGGGCTGAGGTGGTTTTTCCGATACCGCGGGAGCCAATAAACAGGAAGGCGTGGTGAATACGGCCAGAACGAATGGAGTTTTGCAGGGTGCGTGTAATATGCGCTTGTCCCACCACGTCATCAAACGACTGGGGACGCCATTTACGCGCCAAAACTAAATACTGTTCCTTTGCCATTCTAAACTCCCGAAGATTCTCTGGGAAACGGAAACTGTGCAGCCCTGCGCATTATCCGTTTGTCTGCATTTTCACACTCGAGTATCCATTGTACACGAGCAATACAGCCATATAAAAAAAAGAGATGCGCAGCTAAAGCTAGGAAAACTACGGCACACGAACAAACTACCTACGGCTGCTTCCTTCCGGACCTGACCGAGTTCAGTAGGCATCCGTTGCATAGGACCCAACCCTCAAACACTGCGCATCAAAAGCGTAATCTAAATTTTAGGGGCTCCTTAGAAAGTCTCTCCATCTAAGGAACGAGGAGTATAGCATACAAAAACCACCCGCTTCCACTTCTACATAGGTCCCGATTAAGGGAGAGTGGGCATAGTCGTGGTTTCACGTAAATAGTCACGCTTGAAGTATAAAGGACGTTCCGGGGGTGCGGATACCGACTCTAACAACTCTCCTTGGGTGTCGCAGGCAAAGGTCCGTGTAAGGCTCTCCGTGAAGCGCAATTCATATTCGAAATCATCCTCACATAGTTGCTGAGCATTGGGTGCATCCGTTTTACGATAGGGTGTGTTGTATTGCTCATAATGAAAGGTTATTTCGTATTGAATGGGGGACAGCATGGATTCTGAGCGTACAATATCCACGACTTCATACTCGGTAAACCGCCGATATGTCTTAGTCCACCCCTTTATCAGGTTGTTATTTATGGGTACACGAGTAGTGTGTAGTTCGGGAATATTTTTATAAATGAGTTCAATAGCGTTATACCGAGCCATTTCACTTTGGGCAAAAGTATCGGCTTTTTGTTTTAGGGCTTCAATATGGGCACGTTCATTGTTTGAATCAATCGAGTTGGATGGAGTTGGTGTACATCCGAACAAAATCCCGACACTACACATAAAGAAGACTGCTATCGTTTTGTGAATCGTCATAGTAGGTATCATACTAATCTGGCCGATGCTGATCCATAAACGCCTCAAAATCCGGCTCTTCACGTAAAGAATCAAAATCAGGGTCGGCTTTGGACTCCTCAAAAAACTCAGGACCATACTTAATGGCAATCGCCAAATGATTCATGGCCTCTTCAACTTCATTGTTACGAGCATAATGGCAGGCAATATTGTAGTACGGAGCTGGCAACTCTGCGTCCAACTCCAACACTTCCAGATACACCTTCTGCGCCTCAGCGCGCTTACCCATGTTATCCAGAATTACGCCATAGTTAAACAAAGGCACAGGATTTTCTTTGTCCATTTCAATAGCGCGATTGGCATGGTCCAATGATTTTTCCCATTGCTTTTGCTTACGATAGTGGCGAGCCAAATCGCTATGTGGGCGACTCCAGTCTGGGGACAATACCATTGCTCTTTCTATTGACTCGATTCCGGCCTCATGCTCCCCTGATTCCAGTAACACTACGCCAAGCTTATCATGCGACCAAGCCCAATCATCTTTATATTCTATAGACATATGTAAGGCGACTTGGGCCTTTTCAAGATTGGAGTGTGCATAAAACTGCACAAGCCCTCGCGCAAAAAACGTTTCTGCATTGGCCAGATCCAACATATCGCAATACCGTGCGACTTTTTCTACATGCTCCCGCGTAGGTTTGCGCCGCAAACGCCAATCTGTAGCCAGCAATACGCGCATCTCTTCAATAGTGGCATCGCGCATATCCAAGGCTTGCTCATAAGCTTTGGTTTCGGCACGGGCATCCAAGAACATAATGGTACCCTGTACGGCGACTGCCATCAGAACGATACCCAAAGTGATGCCCCATATTATTCTGTGTGATCGTAGTTTCATACTGCTTTCTGGACTTTTGGCTCGAGAGTCTTTATCCTGCTTATTCTATAGAGCAACAATAGGTAAAAGGAAATTTATTTCAAGAAGGATGAATTTATGAAACTTCTGCGATTGGGTGAGGGAGCGATTGCTCCTTTATTATCAGCTGCTCGACAAGACGGATATTCCATTGTTACTCAGAGCAAGACGCCTGTTGATGCGGTGGTGATTTCGGGTAAAGCTGCCAAAGATGTGACACAGGCAAAAAAAGCACTCTCCATGAACATACCCGTTCTTTGCGCTACACCGCGTGCCTCGCAAAAAGTATTGGATGCACTGGTGTCACATGGTGAAAAACAAAAAACCTTAGTCTATATCCCCTATCATCGCGAAGTATTTTCTCCCTACACCGCCCTGGTTAATCAAGTTAACGATGATAAGATTGGCGATGTTGGCTTCATTAAGATTCATTCCAATCAACCCATCCCCCATGGATATGCTCCAGGGAAAGCAAGCCCTTGCAGTGAAGTCATTAGCGAAAGTATGGTGCACGATATCGATTGGCTGAACCGACATTTTGGTCCCATACGAAAAGTGTTCTGTCAAGGTATGCAACAAGCAAAGCCTAAAACTGAGTATGCCATGGCAACTTTCACATTGAATAAAGGAGTGATTGCTCAGGTCATTCACTCTTGGCAAAGTAAAGTTGAAGCTTCGTTACGTACAGAAATATGTGGCACGAACGGTATGCTTCAATACAACAGTGCCGATTGTGCAATACGTCAAACACCCGCGCCATCGGCCAAAGACCTGGCGACATTGGCTACCGCAACCACATGGTCAAACCATTGGGCGTCTTTTATGCATAAAGCGGACTCTTCCATCATGAGCAATAAAGAAGCCCGTGCCTGCTTGGCCCCTGCACGGATTGCGGAATTAACCGCTCAATCTGCCAAAACTGCTAAGCCATTCGTTGTCTCAAAATAATATTGAATTTAGCCTGAAATATGGTATGCTAATTCTTTAGCTAACACCTTAACTATACTAAATAAAGGAAAGATACATGTCCGATTTTAAAGTCACACGTAGAGATTTCGGGAAAGTAGGCGCCGCCTCTACCTTCGCAATTTTAAGTTCACAAAGCGGTATTGCACAAGACAATGGCGACACCTTAAAAGTTGGTCTGCTTGGGTGTGGTGGTCGCGGAAGCGGTGCATTGATTCAAATGTTACAGGGCAATAAAAACACCAAAGTCATTGCCTTGGCCGATATTTTCCAAGACCGTGTAGATGGTATGCTGAAAAAAGCACAGGACAACGGCGAAGTCAATTCTCAAGTAGATATTAAACCAGATCATATGTTTGTAGGTATTGACTCTTACAAAGAAATTCTTAAGACAGATATCGATATCTTGATTCACGGTACGACACCTTACGTTCGCCCAACCCACATCATGGCTGCTGTTGAAGCCGGTAAACATATCTTTACCGAAAAACCTGCTGCTGTCGATGCAACGGGGATTCGCCTGTTCCTTAAAGCCGCTAAGAAAGCCGAGAAAGATGGGCTTTCCTTTGTATGCGGTCTTCAGCGTCGTCACCAAAAAACATATGTTGAGGCCATCGATAAAATCCACAACGGTTCCATCGGTGATATCACTTCTGCCCGCGCATATTGGTGTGGTGGGTTGCCTTTCGTACACAAACGTAAGCCTGAATGGAAAACAGACCTCGAATATTGCCTGCGCAACTGGTACGCGCATAACTGGGTTGCTGGCGACAATATCGTAGAACAACACGTACACAACTTGGATATCATTAACTGGATCAAAAATGATCACCCTGTGAGTGTATTCGCATCCGGCGGACGTACATGGAAACCAAGCGAAGATCGCTTCGGTGATATTTACGATCACTTCTCCTGCGACTATGAATACTCTGACGGTACACACATGCAATCCATGTCTCGTCACTGGGCAGGAGATGGCGGAGTATATGAAGAAGTCACAGGAACAAAAGGTACATGGCATTCACATGATTTACCTCGCACAACCTTTAGCCCTTACGTGCAAGAGCACATTAACTTGGTAAACTCCATCACGGGTAAAGCCCCTTACCGAAACGATGGTGAGTACACAGCCAACTCCACCATGACCGCCATCATGGGTCGTATGTCTGCATACACTGGTAAAAAAGTTATGTGGAAAGATGCCATCAAGGATCGCAACGAAATCGTTCCGCCATTGGATTGGGATCGAGCATATCCAGTAGGGCCTGTTCCAGCACCTGGTGCTCATAAACTAGGATAAGCAATTAAAACGATTAGACTCTTAATGCCACCGGGCTTTCCGGTGGCATTTTTTTTGGAATTATAGTCAATATTGTTTAAAAAATATTTTGACTAGTTTGTCTAAAATAACCTAAGTCCTTTATTTAAATATAGTTAAACCCTATTAGATTTGCATAACTATTAGTTGATCAGTATACTGAACTTTTGCTATATTATCCCCTGTTCAGTATACTGAACTTTAGAATTGTTAGCCAACATTGAGTTTGGCTTGGTAATAAAATAAAGGAAACTGGTTATGAACACCACACCTACCCCCCATAAAACCTCCGGGTTTACACTTATCGAACTGTTGGTCGTGATAGCTATCATTGGTATCTTAGCGGCCATCTTACTCCCTGCGCTGTCTCGTGCACGTGAAGCCGCTCGCCGTGCCAGCTGCCAGAACAACCTTAAGCAACTTGGCTTAGTGGTCAAGATGTATGCTAATGAATCCAAAGGTGAATATTTCCCTTCACGTGAAATCTACACCTACGATCCTGTCACCTTATCGCCTGATGGCGGACTGAGTGATGACATGATTTTTGATGGATATGCAGTGTATCCAGAATATTTAAATGACGTCGATGCATTATGGTGCCCGTCTTGGAGTGCCCAATCCAGTGCGTTGGAACGATACGACGGCTCCAAAGGGAACGACGACGGTATCGTCCAACCCCATGAATTTGCAAAAGAACCTTTCGACTACACTGGTTGGATGATTCTAGAAGATCGTCAAATCTTAGGTGATGAACGACTTGGCCAAACGGGTACCGGAGTCGGTGGTCGATTTGAAGAAATCGAATATCTGGCTGGTGGTACATGGGTCACTGACACTCCTTGGGGCGAACTCTGCTTGGAAAATATCGCCAGTAATGGTGACCAAAGCTTGGAAGACTTCGAAGTCAGTGCAGCAAATGCCGGTACACAATTGGGTGGAGATGTCTTGTTCCGCTTACGTGAAGGCATTTCCCGATTTCTAATTACAGACATCAACAATCCTGCATCTTCAGCACAAGCAGATTCTGAAGTACCGGTCATGTGGGATCACATTAGTACCAAGTCTGGTGATTTTGCTCACGTACCCGGCGGCGGAAATGTACTCTACATGGATGGACACGTTTCATTCTTGAAGTTCCCTTCAGACACGTTCCCCATGACTGAAGACAGTGCACGCACTTTCGGTCGTTACAATAGAGGTATGAACGGATTCTAATCTTTCAACTCCAATAAGCATTGTACAGAGCGGTGAGCATCATTTGATGTTCACCGCTTTTTTGCATTTCACCCTGAATCTATTGCAGAATCAACCCCTTCTTCAAACTCATCAACCCGATGCAGGAATCAATTATGTCATTCAATAATAAGGTTATCTTTATCACCGGAGGCTCTGCTGGAATCGGCGCTGCCCTTGGAGTAGAATTTGCAAAATTAGGCGCGCGGGTAGCTCTCGCGGCACGTTCCCAAGAACGACTGGATGAAGTCGTTTCTGCCATCCAAACCGCCGGTGGAGAAGCCATGGGAGTAATCTGTGATGTCACTTCGCGTGATAGCTTGGATCAAGCTGTTGCTGAAGTCATTAATGAATGGGGACAAATCGATGTCAGCATTGCCAATGCCGGATTCGGCGTCAGTGGGTATCTTCAACGACTCACCACGGATGATTATCGTCGTCAATTCGACACCAATGTGTATGGTCTTCTTGATACTATTTATGCCACTCTCCCCCATCTACTGGAAACTCAAGGCCGTATTGTATTGATCTCCAGCGTGATGGGTAAAGTAGGACGCCCTGCATCTTCGGCGTATGCCATGAGTAAGTTTGCTGTTACCGGACTCGCCGAATCAATCCAATACGAATTGGAAGAACAAGGCGTAAGTGTAAGTTGCTTACACCCTGGGCTGGTAGAAAGTAACTTCCGCATGACCGATAACAACAGCCAATTTCAGGAAGATAAAAAAGATCCCGCCCCTGATTGGATTGTGGTGCCAACCGAAGTCGCCGCTCGAGAAATGATTCGTGCAATTGCCAAACGCAAACGCGATGTGACGATTACTGGACACGGAAAAATCTTAGTAGCAGCTCATCGATTAATTCCCAAAATCTTCAATATTTGCATGAACAAATTTGGACGTGGAAAAGTGAGTAAAAAAGATCGAGCAATCATTGAAGCAAATAAGGCCAAACGTAACTAGAATGGCTGATCGTCTTCGTCGTATTCTTCTTCGACTGCTGTGCCGCCATAATCCATCGGAGGAGGCCCTGAATTTTGAGCTTCCGGAGGCAAATCGTTCTCTGACATATGCCCATCCATAAGATTTTTAAAGCGCTGGATGTTTTTATCGAAAATCAGATCGGCATTCCCGGTAGGGCCGTTTCGCTGCTTAGCCACATTGAGGTTGATCAACCCCGGCAATCCTTCAGTGTCATGGGTCGCTGGACGTGACAACATGAGAACCACATCAGCATCCTGCTCAATGGCTCCTGACTCACGTAGGTGAGATAATTTTGGTGCGGCACCATCATTATCTGCTTCACGACTCAACTGGGACAACGCAATAACAGGGACACTGACTTCCCGAGCCAGCCCCTTCACACTCCGAGATATTTCCGCGATCTCATTTTGTCGATTTTCCGAACGTCCACCACCCGACATCAACTGCAAATAGTCGATGATAATCATATCGCAACCATGCTGTGCTGCATGTTTACGCACTTTGGAACGCAATTCCAACAAACTGATGTTCGCGGTGTCGTCAATATAGATTTGAGCACGGCTGAGTGTGTCCGCAGCACCTTGAATTTTACTCATTTCAGTACCTGCAAGAAAGCCCGAACGCAATCGACTCGAATCAATCCGCCCTGTCATACAAATAAGCCGTTGGGTCAACTGTTCCTTGGCCATCTCCAGGCTAAATAACAATACATTCTTGCCATTCTCAATCGCTGCATGCGCAGCTATATTTAAGGCAAAGGCTGTTTTACCCACTGAGGGCCGTGCAGCCAAAACGATCATATCCGAGGGCTGGAATCCGGATGTCATTTCATCCAGCTTACTAAACCCTGTCGCAACACCGGTAATCCCCGAGCCTGATTTCATTTGTTGCTCGATACGGTGGATACTGGTTTCCAATAAATCAGCCACCTTGGTAATGGGGTTCGCCTGACGTTGCTCAGCGATTTTAAAGATGGATGACTCTGCAGCATCCAATAATAAATTTACATCTTCTGGTGAATCATATGCCTCTCCAATGACGTTGGAGCATTCGGAAATCACTCGGCGCAAAATTGCATTATCCAATACAATTTGCGTGTAATACTGCGCATTGGCCGATGTCGGCACTGCACCCGTTAAATCAGTGATATACGGCAATCCGCCCGCATCTTCCAAGGTACCATCGCGTTCCAACTGATCCTGCAAGGTAATCGCATCGATGGGTTTGGCCTTGGCGTAGAGGGTAATAATCGCATCATAAATATATTGGTGCGCAGGCACATAAAACGCATCCACTGCGCTTCCCTGTAATATCTCCGTCACCAACCCTACCGCGTCTGGATTGAGTAACATAGCCCCCAATACCGAACGCTCCGCATCAATATTTTGCGGTGGCATGCGATCATTTGGAGTCGATTGAGGTTGTGGAACAACGGCCATGGTATTATAGATTTCCTGCTGATTTTTCTTTCGCTGAGACCTATCATCATACGACTTAGCGTTCCAGAGCTTCAAGATAAATTTCGTCATTGTACCCTGTATATTCACCGCCCCAATATGTAGCCCTATTATTGAACACTCGATGGTTTTTTTTACTTCAATCCCTCAAATTACTTCGTTATACTGATGGCACTATGGATGATATTTATTTTGAACGCTTAAACGACCTCCCTAACGATCGCGCCTATACCCGTATCGACTTTAACCGGGCAATGGTGGGAAATCAATGGCTAGAGCGAAGTTATTCAGGCTTTTTCGGTACGACCAATAGCGTAAATACCAAGGGGCGCGATATTGAGTGGATCGTTGCGCAGAACCCAGAATTTGCCCTAAGTGTTAATGGGGAATCATTCGGCCCGATGGATTTGGGCGAAGTGGATGTTAGCGACGAATGCAGTGAACTGGGTGCGGCCTTACTGATCACTAAGTCAAATGCTGACATTGAAGTCTCTATGGCTATAACGGCCCTGCACGAAGTCCCGGCCATTATGCGATCTCTTTCAGTAACCAACCGAAGTTCGGAAGACATACATCTCGATAGTGTTGCAATGGATATATTGGCCTGGGAACCCGAAGACCTCACGTTTTGGAGTAACCAATTCCGCCAAGAACAACCTGATGCCTGTAAATGTGAGAGTGCGGATGCTTGTATTGCGGCGATATCTGGTAAGTATGGGATGTTGTATGGCGTTCTAGGCGAAGGCGATCTTTACTTGCATACGCCTGAGAAGAATCAGTGCCAATGGGTGAATGCCTGTGCAAAAGATTTGGCTCCAAGAGAAACCTGGACATCCCCTGAAAGCTATCTAATTCCCTGTGAAAATGACCCCTTTGATACGTACCGTATCCATCATGCTGCGATGATTACTCAAGTAAAACTTGCCCAGCGCAAGGCCTCTCGAATTCAGCAAACTCTTGAAGAGGAAGCCAAAGCATTGGAAGCAGCGAAGGCACTTGAAGAAGAATCCAAGGATTCCAATTAAAAGATGATCTGAAATTCTGGGTGATTACCCACCAGCCATAAGACGTCTTCCAACACTGTCGAATCGCTTATCGTTTCTCCATAGGAAGACACTATGGCCGCTTCCACCTCAGGCATAGAACGGCCTAATCCATGGTAGATGAGTTCTTTGGTATCGACTGGTCCTGATTCCAACAACTTTTTTGCACTCGCTGTTAGATACGCTGCAAGAGTATCGCCATTGGTTACTTCCAAAGCTTGCAAACGCGTAAACTCTGATTCGCGGGCCAATACAATCTGGTTGCGGTTTGGGCGCCCCAATATCAACATAAAAGGATCGGCATGTATGCGCCAAGAACGAACGGTATCTTTGGATAATGAATTTTCATCTCCATCGTTCTTAGGCACTTCAAATTCCGACTTGGTTTGCCATGCACCTGTTAAGCAAGATAGCGCATCGTATAACTGTTCAGGTTGTAAGCGCC
Organism: uncultured bacterium; assembly: GCA_938082445.1. Lineage (GTDB taxonomy): Bacteria > Hydrogenedentota > Hydrogenedentia > Hydrogenedentales > DTSJ01. Next base: position 45,140 of record CALLLL010000171.1, on the reverse strand, counting down.
GCGGTATTGGACCTCGAAATACATATTCGTCAAATTCGACTTTCGTTGTGTCACTTTCCAACTGATACGCTTGAGAAGTCGCAATGAGTTTCAACATGGCTTTGATGTCATACTGTTGGTTCATCAATTCCACCGCCAACCAATCCAACAGGTCGGCACTCCATGGCTCCTCATCCAACTCATCGGGTGCTGAAACTAGCCCGCGTCCCATCAGTTGTTGCCAAAGACGATTGGCCATAGTTCGTGTATAACGCCCATTTTCAGGCGAAATCACTAAAGCGGCAACCTGTTTCCGACGTTCTTCGACAGATGCCGTGCCATCAATCTCTCCCAATTCAGGCCACAAAAATTTTGTCGTGGCCATATCGCCGGTTGCTACATCACAACGTGATATCGCCATAGGCTTTTCGGAAAAGGCATTGGCCAATCCATAGGCGTCTTTGAGTTTCCATTGGTTTACGAAACTATCATGGCAAGAAGCACATTTCATGTTCACCCCTAAGAACACTTGCGACACACTACGCGCGGCCTGAAGCGGAATCGCTTGGTTCGCAGTCTGCGCTCCACGCCATTTAATGCCTTTAACGAATCCTTCCGAACCATCGACTGGTGCGATCAACTCTGAGGTAAACTCATTGTAGGGTTTATTGTCATAGAGAGATTTATACAACCATGTCGTGATTTTTTTTCGCCCACCATCGATGTAGCCCGTACCGCGGTGATCGTTGCGCAATGAATCGTTCCATATCGTCATCCAATGTTCGGCGTAACTACGGTTGTCTGCCAAGACAGTATCAATTAACGTATCGCGTTTATCTTTCGAAGTATCCGCAACAAATGCATTTACCGCCTCTGCAGGGGGCAATAATCCCAGCATGTCGAAATACACACGCCGGATAAAACGCTCATCATCTACTATTCCTGGGACTTCGACATCATGCGTTTTCATATAAGGGCGTAGAATGCGGTCTATAGGATGTTTCGATCCACCAAAGAGGGCTTTGCGTGGAACTTTCACTTCACGAGGATGCAATGGGGTAACCCATGATGAATTGGACGTGAGTTTCATATCCCAAGGTACATCATCGTTGATCCATGCTTTGAGGATATCAATCTCTTCTTCAGAGAGGCGCTCTCCTTTGGGAGGCATTTGATCTTCGGGATCAGTACTGGTAATCATTTCAACCAAGACACTATTTTCAGCATCTTTGGGTTTAACCACCGGACCGAATTCGCCTCCCTCCAGAAGCAATTCGCGGGTGCTCATACTAAAGCCGCCTTTACGCTCTTCGCCTGCATGGCATTTAAAACAACGTTCAGCGAGAATCGGATGCACGTCCTTTTCAAAGCTTACGGTATCTTCCGCCCATGTATTCGGCACGATACACACCGCGCTCAAGAGTCCGAGTATAAAAAGTTGTGATTTCATCTCCATAGGATAACACTCTAAAAGCTCCTGTTTAAAGGGATTAGGCTTGCAAAATCCCAAAATCTGACGTACAGTAGCTACATACAAAGGGGAACAGCATGAAAGTCTTTAAATATTGGGTCAAGCAAGAACAATCAACCCGGCACGATGAAGGCTACCACTATATGTTGGCGTGTTGGGGCGGCTCGAATGAAAGTGTGGAGGATGCCAGTCAAATTGCACATTCCAAGTTGGAAAACTTAATTGGAAAGTTTAAATGCAATGATGTACTGGATGAATATGAATATGGGACAGAAATTCGGGAACTCCTGGTAGACGAAATACATAACAGCCAAGGTGAATTAATTGCTGCCATTACCCGTAACCGGTATGGCGCATTGGTGTTGAATTCCCGAAACACATTTATAGCCGATATTGACAATGAACTTCCTGGGTGTTTGAGTATATTTTCATCCAGACAAAAGCTGCAGGACAATCTACTTCAGAAGATCGAAGATTTTTCACGGGCGCATCGGGATTTAGGCATTCGTTTATATAAAACGCATTCCGGATTACGCTTATTTATTACGAACGAGAATATCCCCACTTCCGATCAGAGAGCCAAACAATTTTTAAAAGAACTCAATAGTGTTTACCTCTATCAAACACTTTGCTTCAAGCAAGAATGTTACCGTGCGCGTCTCACCCCTAAACCTTGGCGCATTGGCTTAACAAGACCAAGCAAGACGCTACCTGACATGAATGACGAAGAATGGGCCACGTATACTCAATGGTTGAATGACTACGAGGAAAGCTCACATGGGCGTGGAGTGTGTCATTTAGTTAATACCTGGGGACCCAGCAGCATGAACGAAGAGACAAAGAGAATTATTAACATGCATGATGAGCATGCGTTATGCGAAGAACGTATCGAGCTGGCTTAACCATTCATTTCATGCATTACCTGACGCAAATGCTGCAGATAGTCGATCTGACTCGAAAGATTCGAATCTGTACCGCGCTCAATTAACGGAAAGTCCACTTGATCATAGGCTTTGCTTAATTCAGAATAGGCTGTAAATGTTGGTTGATCAGGATAGGCGTTGTCCCTTAGGTGGTGAATTAATTTCAATGTTTTAAACCCATCAAACCAACTATGAAATTGCGCACGCAACTTCTCGGATGTCGATGATTGCCCTTGTAATTTCGGCCATTGCTCAGTAAAGTTCTGGCTATTTAAGTAGATATTTAACTCTGGGTGAATAGCCTTTGCACTAGCCAGTAGAGATTCCGCTGTAGCATCCAATTGCTTCTCTACGGTAAACAACCATTGTTTTAGAATTCCATACGATGCGCAAGCATATACCCGATATTCTTCGTGTGTTTCCGCCATAAAACGTCCGACACGCTTACCAGTTCCAAATGGTACACGCCAAGATATTCGGGCAGAAGGATATACAGTCGTGTCATGTATGAAGCCGATTGCTCCTGTCTTTGAAAGTTGTTGAAGAAAATAAAAATCTTCCCCAGCAGCGCGTTTGTTCATCCCTGACACAGCAGCATAGGCTTCGGGTGTGCACACGATCGTAGAACCGATAGTATGGAAGGCATAAGGAGATTTTGCCCAGCGAAGTGCGAGGTGTTGGTATCGTAAGAATAATTCGTAGGACACAATGGCTGCTTGTTCACGCTCGTGATTGGGCAAAGGGTGTGCGTAATCTATTACCCCCGCCCAGGCGTCGTTACGTTGGGCATATCGATGCACTGCATCCAAGTAGTTGGGTTCTACGAGAGTATCGGCATCGAGACAGACGATGAGGGGCGATTCATGATCGCTATCGTATAGAGTAGCCAGAGCGCGATCCATACCAATTTTACGTGCAGCACCCACGCCTTCTTTTGCCTTTAATTCTTTGCCTGACGAAGAAGCATCGATATAGCTTAGGTGCATGTGAGGGAATGATGCCGCATTGAGCCATTCAATCGTACGCTGATTATTTTCAACAATTTCTAGTTCAATGTATTCTGTGGTGCGATTATTGACGACGATCAGAACCAACGTCTTGTCTAAAAGTGCTGGATTGCATTGCGCTAGGCTATCCAAGGTGTTGGGGAGATTATCGGCCTCGGCCAACGCGGGTATTACAATGACTATTTCAGGCTTTCTCACTGAGGGCTCTATAGCAAATGGATAGTTATCGAGATTGGTGCGCTTGCTTAAATAGCCCTCTAACTTATGAGTCATAACCGATCCCGTGTCACCAAGGCCAAGGCCTTTTTCACATCAGGACTGTTTAACCAATGAATCCTACTGCCCTTTTTTTCCATACGGCGGAACCACGTCTCTTGACGTTTAGCAAAGTTTTTAATGGCAGGCAATAGTTTTTGTGTCAGGTCATTTTCGTTTTTGATGGTTCCGCGCAAATAACCCGCTACGTAACGGTATTCCAGTCCCAACATGTGCAGACGATCGTGGTCTATGCCTTGAGCCAATAAGCCTTCCACTTCAGCAATCATGCCTTCTGCCATACGTGCCTTCAATCGAGTCTTTATACGCTCATGCAATTGCGGACGCGGATATTGCAGCCCCAGTACCATTAAGGTTAATTCAGGGGATGGCTCAGGAGGGTTTGCCTGAGTATACACTTCAATTTCAATGGCACGAGTTAATCGATCGCGATCATGTGTATCGGTACTGTTATGGAGATCTTCTTTAAGGCTTTTTAATCGCTCCACCAATTCCGCTTGAGACAAATCAGCCAACTCTGTACGCAAGGCAGTATTTTCCGGGACTTCGGTCATGCGATAACCATTCATCAAAGAATCGAGATACAATCCGGTTCCTCCGACAATGATAGGTAATTTACCGCGCGATTGAATATCTTCAATAATTTCATAGGCCCGCTTTTGGAATTCAAAGACATTAAATTCTTCGTCCAGATCCAAAGCATCGATTAAGTGATAAGGAACTGTTTCTCCATCGACCGTATATTCAGCCAAATCTTTACCGGAACCGATATCGAGCCCGCGGTAAACTTGTCTCGAGTCCGCTGATATTATTTCCCCATTGAGAGCACGGGCTAAAGATACGCCCAGGGATGTTTTTCCGGTGGCGGTTGCACCCAATAAAATAAGTGCGTCGTATGCTTGGCTTGAATTAGTCAAAGAGCTCATCCCATGTTTCAGCTTTAAAGCCAACGGTACCAAAATCTTCACCAATGATGAAGGGCCGTTTTACTAAGTTACCATTGGAGTGCAACATCTCAATTGCTTCTTTGGTAGACATCGTAGGCAATTCTTCTTTAAGATTTTGCGAGCGATAGTCCATACCGGAAGTATTGAAGAGTTTGCGCAGATTGCCGTCCATATAGTCCAGCATACGCTTCAATTCCTGCTTGGATGGAGGCGTTTCACGTATGGGCATCTCAGTAAATACGATACCTTTTTCTTTCAAATATTTTTTCGCTTTTTGGCATGTACTGCAATTACTGTACAAATAGGCATTTAACATTGAGGAGATTCCATGAACGTTGTTCTTTGATTATGACTGTATTACGCGTGCCGTTTGGAGTCGCGCCATACCCGAAACACGTCCCGCAAACCATGCCAAATACGTGAAATACCGTATTTTGAGTGGCCATATCTACGCTCGTGATGTTCGACAGGGATTTCGGCAATACGAAAACCCTTGAGTTTTGCTAAGACCGGAATCAAACGATGGTAATCGTGTTTGAGTTCCAAGGATTGTGCAACTTCAAGAGTCATCGCCTTAAAACCACAATTAATGTCATGTAAATCCAGGCCAAATAAACGGGTAACAAAGCCATTATACACTTTTGAGGGGAGTGTTTTATCTACAGGGTCATGGCGTACAACTTTCCAGCCACAAACTAGGTCAAATCCTTCGCTTAATTTTGACAAAAAGTTGGGTATTTCCTTTGGATCATCTTGTAGATCTGAGTCCATCATGAACACTATATCGCCTTTTGCAATGGCAAGGCCCTCTACCAATGCGGCGGATTTTCCGCGATTTTCTGGAAAATGTATCACCTGAACATTTGAGTGTTCCTCGACAATACGATCCAATTCTTCGCCTGAACCATCGGTACTGCCATCATTGATATATAAAATCTGGACTTCATGCGCATGGGTGTGTCCCAGTATACCCTCGGTCAATTCTTGTAAGGTATCCCGTTCATCCATGACCGGTATGATAAAAAATAGTTGCACAATATAATTCCTGATTAGGCGGTGAATAGTTCTATTCTCAGTATACCTATTCGCGGTGGAAGGTTCCTATTGAATGGCATTAAGCAAGTTGTTGACTTCATCCTGCTGCTGCTCTGAAGCAACAGCCTGAGCACGTTTCGCCCATGACACAGCATCTGATTTACCTTGCGCATTACGCACCTTGGCCATCCAGTAACACAATACATATTCATCTTTAGTCATTTTGTCTAAAAGTGGAGCTAATCGGTTATTAGCTTCGAAGACTTGCTTTTGCATTAGATGTAACTCAACAAGCTTAACAGAGCGCTGGACGTTATCTTCGTCCAACCACAACCAGGCTTTATACTCCTCAATGGCTTTAGGAATATTATTTTGATCGAGCCATTTTGCACAGCGAACTTCATGGAATCGATTGGCCACGTGCAACACAATATCATTGCCTTTAGTGCTTCCCACCATTGAAACGATGCCAAATAAAATTAGAGCAATAAGCCAAAAGCCTAATCCTCGTTTTGTATGCGTATGCAAGTTCATCGTGCACCTGCTTTCATCAGTTGCGTATCGCGGTAAGTACGTCCTGTTTGAGCCAATTGATTGGGAGTGTGCCCCAATTCATTACGGGCATTTTCTTTAGCACCTGCTTCTATTAAGCGTGAAGATAAATCGCTGTGCCCTAAAAAAGTAGCAAGGTGTAATGCCGTCCAGCCTGCTGCATTGGTCGCCTGCACATCGGCTTGGGCTGTCAATAAGGCTTCAACTGCTTCAGTATGTCCTTGTGCTACAGCATACATAAGCGGAGTCCATTGACTAGAAGCATCAACTTGATTGATAGCTACACCAGCAGCGAGCAACGCTTTTATGGTATCGACATCCCCCATATCACTTGCATAATGCAACAAGGCGACACCATAGGCATCGGTTTCACTTAGTGTCAATTCATCCGATGCCAACAATACACTCAAACGTTCTTTTTGATGTTTCTGTATCGCTATACGCAACTCAAGCATGCTATCGGTGAAATCACTAGACGCTTTAGTCGGTGTTGCTGTGTGTAAAGGAAACAAGGTGCGAAGTCCTGGGTAATTTCGCTCATGCACGATATCGAGTGGCGTTTGTCCTGCGGCATTTTTAGATTCAGGCGAGGCACCGTGATTAAGTAAAATTTGAATTATGGCCCCATACCCATGGTGTGTAGCAATGTGTAAAGGCGTTCGCTTGGACTCATCGGTCTCATCAACGCCAGCACCAGCATCCAACAACGTTTGTGCAATAGTGTCATGGCCACGATACACGGCTAAATGCAGTGGGGTCATTCCCCGCACATCCGCATTATGCACATGGGCTTTTTGTTCAAGCAGCCAATGTACTCCCTGAACATGACCGCCAAATGCACTAAAGTGCAGTGCTGACCACTGGGTACCAGGCATTTGTTGATGCGGGTCCTGCCCCTCTTCTACGAAGTACTTCATGACTGAGATGCTGCCATGTTCAGCAGCTTTGTAAAAGAGTTTGAGTTCTACTCCTGTAGATTTGGGCAGCACTTCTTCCTGATCCAACATCGCTTCCAGCAATGCCCGATGGTCACGGCTCACGGCTTCATCCAGCATGCGGGGGACTTGAAGACGAATTTCATCGGGGTAATCAGCTTCAATTAACCGATAGACAGGCCAAAATGCTTTCGCTAAACCTGTCGCTGTAATAATGTCTAATGGACTTTGGTTTTGCCTGTTTTTCCGACGTGGGTCAGCTCCATTTTCCAGTAAGAGCACTGCAATCTCCACTTGCTTATTATTCAATGCGACATGGATAGGATATTCTTCATTAGGCAACATTGTATTGGGATCGCCCCCATCATCAAGTAGGGTTTGCACAGCACTTAAGTTCCCTTGCTTAATGGCATCCTTCAACGGGTGCGTCTCTTGTGCGCACAAGAAGGGTGAAGTAATGAAGGAAACGATGAAGAAACACAGTATAGTTTTCATCCAGTTTCCTCCACCGCGTGTAAAACTTCACGCCAGTAGGTCAATAAATCATCCAATAATTCATCAAATGTTTTTTCCGGTTTCCATCCACAGCACTCAGTAAAGTAAAGGTGTGATGCACAGATTTCAGGCACAGCCAGTGGGCGCATACGCGCGGGATCGCGCTTTATAGTCACTGAGACATTTACCTTTGAACACAGTGCATCTAAAGCGGATTGTATTGTACATGATTCGCCAGAACCGAGATTATAGACTTCCCCAGACTCACCGTACTCAAGGGCCAATGCATAGGCACGCACAACATCATCGACATGCATAAAATCACGAGCCGCTTCGAGGTTGCCCACTTCCAATACCGGCTCCTGATGTCCAGCCTCTATGGCTGCGAGTTGGTGAGCGAAACTGGAGAGTACAAAACGGTCGGCTTGTCCAGGACCGGAATGATTGAAAGGGCGCATACGCACGATATCTAGCTCCCCTGCCTTCGCCACATAGGCACAATAATGGTCGGCGGCAACTTTTGAGATTGCATAGGGGTTAGTGGGATTAAAAGGATGTTTTTCATCTATAGGTAAATATCTAGGCGGTCCATATACTTCAGATGTGCTAACAAAAAGCATGCGCGCTTTCGGAATGTAATGCTTCATGGCCTCAATGAGATGCATAGTCCCAAGGAAATTCACATCCATTACTCGTGTGGGGTTGGCTTGTGCATCAGGCACAAAAGTAATGGCTGCCAAATGGATTACCGCATCCAAAGGCCCAGCCCATTCAATGAGCGCATCGACTGAGGAAGCCATAGCGACATTGCATGCGCGTGCGTTGGGGTCTTCTTCATTCACCTCTGTATCCGTGTACAAGACAGTATGGCCTTGTTCAGATAAATAAGCACACAGCTTTTGCCCGACAAAGCCTTGGGCGCCTGTTATGAGGATGCGCTTAGCCATCAACGGCCTCCTCTTGCGCACGGGCATATAACCCACTGACGATGCCGAGTAAAGTCCAGAAATACAAACCGGGTTCGGCTGTTTGCCATGCAAAAATAAAGAAGGAGTCTACACAACTCGCTAATATTCCAGTAAACATTCCAATAGCCAGAAGATTATACTTCGTAATTAAGGCAAAGGATTGGGTGAGTGCAAAAGTCACAAGTGCCAGTAAACACATCACTCCAAGAATCCCCATTTCAGCGGCTGCTTCCAGATAGTCATTATGGGGTTGATAGAGCATACGCTGAAATTGCACAAAGCGACTGGACTCCACCACATTCCAATATTCAGGACTAATAATTTCATAGTGGCCCACGCCCACACCATTGAATGGGTTAGCCTGAAACATTCGATTGGCAGTGTCCCAAGCATAAATTCGTTGAGCCATACCGCCCTCGGTCAAACCGAACAAATCACTACCTTTCAACTGCCAAGCATGATAGGCAAAACCGCTTCCCATGACTGCACAAATCACTAAAGCCACTACGGCTGTGCGGCGAATGCTCCCAATATTTTCGGCTTCCGAATCGCGTAGTTTGGTAAAAATCCACACACATATCCCAATCCCTGCACTTAGGAATAAAGCAACCGTTGCCACACGCGCCCCACTAAAGGAGAGGTGGTATAACATGGTTAGGCATGCCACAAATAGTCCAACACGAATCATTTTCGAGGGGGTGCTTAATGCCAAACAAAAAGCAATAGGCAGAAACATGATTAACAATGAGGCCGCAAAAGTTGCATGCCCCATGAATGACACACCGCGATCTATAGGCACTTCATAGTTAATTTCCCAATCAATGTAGTCGTAGCCAAAATGTTGGAACACTCCATAGACAGCAGTAAGGAATACCATGAATACAAGTACATATAGAATGTTCATCGTGAGGATATCTGAACGCTGTAAGGCAAAATACCGTACCACAAAAAAGAACCCCAATAAGCCTATTTGGCGGGTCAGTACCACTAGGGAGACACCCAAGTTATGAGCATCAATCATGGAAAGAAGCATTACTCCTATCCAACCAATGCTACACACTGCCAAGGGATCCAGGCGACGAAGCTTCAAGGGTTTGGTCAGGCAATAGAGAGCCAACAACACTGCCAGCAAGGGCCCCACCGTTCGAATTAAAAACCACTTATCCTCGCCTTTATCCAGCATCTCCGTGATGCACACAGGGATAGCTGCAAGAGCGAATAACAGTAGGCCATAAATTCCATTCACCACACGCGAGGGCTTGGGCGGTTTTGGTGTATTGACCTTTTTCTTTTTCTTACTCATGCCCAAAAGGTCATCCTATACCACTTACACTTCGCGGTTGGCGTATTGACGTTTGTAGTATTCTTTGAATTCACCGTTTTTAATGGGACGCCACCAGGCTTCATTGTCCTGATACCAGGCAACGGTTTCTTCAATACCTTTATCCCAGTCCATTTGGGGTTTCCAACCGAGTGCGTGAAGTTTACTCGCATCGATGGAATAACGGAAGTCATGCCCAGGGCGATCTTTGACAAGCTGTATAGAAGAATCATCTTTTCCGCACAATTCAAGAATTCGATTGGTCAATACGATATTTTCACGTTCGTTGTCGCCGGCAACATTGTACACTTCGCCGGGACTACCATGACGCAAAGCCGTGTCAATTCCGGATGCATGGTCATCCACATACAGCCAATCACGCACATTGTTTTCACCGCCGCTATACAACGGCACTTTTTCGTCGTCGGCCAAATTGGTAATAAAAAGGGGCATAATCTTTTCAGGGTACTGATACGGCCCGTAGGTGTTTGAACCACGTGTAATCATGACCGGGGTACCAAAGGTATTATGATGCGCAAGCGCAATCAATTCACCTCCGGCCTTACTAGCTGAATAAGGGTTCTTGGGTTCTTGCGGGTCAGTTTCAACAAAAGAACCTTCAGCTATACTGCCGTAGATTTCATCCGTGGACACAAGCAGCACACGCTCTGTATTCAAAGCCTTGGCCGCTTCAAGAATATTGTATACTCCAGTCACATTGGTCGAGATGAAATCCGTTGCACCTAAAATACTACGGTCTACATGGGTGTCTGCTGCGAAGTTCACAATGGCATCGCACCCTTCCATCGCCCCATGAATCGCATCATAGTCGGCAATATCCCCTTGAATATAGGTATGGCGAGATTCATCCACGTCACGCAAATTTTCGAGGTTGCCGGCATAAGTCAATTTATCGAAGGTTACAACATGCAGATCAGGATAGGTACGTAATGAATAACGCACAAACGCTGACCCAATAAATCCGGCTCCACCGGTTACAACTATTTTCTTCATGGTCTCTCCACCAGTTTGTTACTTGCCTTCGATCACTTCACGACATAAGTCTGGGCGATCGGTAATGATTCGGTCTGTACCGAAGCGAATTAATTTTTCCATAGTCTTTCGATCATTGACGGTCCATACAGCATTGGTGCGTCCTTGCTTGTGCAATTTGGCGACCAATTCAGCCGTTACAGAGTGCTTACTGCAATTAAACCCGGGCGTATTTAAGTAATCGCCCCAAGCTAAGTAATCTTTCCAGATTTGAGGGTTGTCGCTACTGGCCCCCGCCAGCAACTCTGTGCGAATTTCCGGTGCTTCAATCATGGCTACAGCACAAACTACAGGAGAGAAGGATTGTATGACCACTTCGTCTTCCATATCGCGTTCGCGAACCGCTTCAATCACTTTACGTGTAAGTTCGAGATTTGCAGTTCCGTTCGCTTCGATGGTTTTGAGCACGAAATCTTTATGATCAGGCAACAGGCCTTTCTTCTCATGACCATACTTCAGCAGTGTGGCCAACAGAGCACCGTCTTTTTCGTCTGAATCTTTGATTTCAATGTAGACACCAATGGTGTCTTTGGCGTAGTTAAGTGTTTGATCCAAGGTGGGGACTGGTTCCCCGCGAAACTTCTTATCAAACCAAGCACCTGCTTCCGTATTCAGGATCGTCAGTGCTGGAGTCTCAATGACTTTCCCTTTTAAGGGCGTCGTACGGTCCAAGGTGTTGTCGTGAATCACAATGACTTCACCATCGGAGCTTAGCGTACAATCCAATTCGAAGAACTCAGCATCCATCTCATCGGCCAGACGGAAGGCAGAAAGCGTATTTTCAGGGGCATAATAGCTCGCTCCACGGTGGGCGATCACCTCAGTTTTACTGGATTCAGCCATGGATTCTCCTGTCATCATTAAGGAAAGGGCCAAGACACAGGCCGAGGCAGTGGTCAAAAAGCGCATTATGTAAATTCCTTCTCATCAATAGGTCTTGTTTTGTGGGGATGTTGTGAACTATCCTATTATGATTGTCTATACGCACCCTATTTTGCAAGAAATACTGAAGGAATTGTACATGAAAACGTTGCTGAATGCTTTATGTATCACACTTATTTTGGTATCAACTGGCGCACAGGCCTTGGAAAAGGACCCCAAGAACCGCCGTGTCACAGTAAAAGGTGGAGAAATCTATAAGGGGGGTTCTCCGGAACCGTACAACGTTATTATGTTGTATGGTTTGGGTGAAATCGGTGTTGCACGCATGGATATCGCATCTGCCCTTGCAGGCATCGCCAATATTGGCGGTGACACTTTGGGTTTTGAACTCAAAGGCATCAGTCCGGATGGAAAGACCTTTGACTCGGCAGCATTGAATTCTATAGAGCTTTTGAAGAAAGAATCTAGTTATTGCTGGTCTAAACTTTTTTGTAGGGTGTTAACCGATTTTGGGGAAAGAGATCACGAAACTCGTTTGGCTGCTGTAAAGACTGCCGCTGAGGTTTTAAAAGGTCAATCCAGTATTCTGTACTGGATTGATGGCCCCAAAAGCGCTGAATTGGTCGCTGCATTTAAAGAAATTGCTCCTCAGTTAACGGTCGTTTCTCCTCATGGAGGCGATGTAGATGCGATTATCAATGAACATTCTAAACGTGCTGGACGCCCTGCGATGATGATAGGTGGCGTACCCAAGGAACGAGGGGCTCATTTTAATTCATTGGAATTCGACAGTTGTGAACTACTTGATTATTATGATGCATTAAATGCAGTCCCCCTCGAATTTGAAAAATGGACACCAACCACAGAGGGGCTTACTCAAGCTGAAATCGACGAAGGGTTTTATACCCTTTTTTATCGTAACGATATGAGCAATTGGACTGTTATGGGTGATAAGAAGGATGGTTTCATCGAACATTGGGGCGGCATCAGCTGGAATGGTAAAGGTGGGCGCAGAGTCCAATCACGCAAACGCTATGGCAATTTTATATTACGATTGGAGTGGAAATTACAACGTCGTCATGGCAACAGCGGTGTATTTATTCGCGCCCCGCGGGTGAATCGGGAATCGGCGCTGGGTATGGAAATTCAAGTCTTTGGCGACCCGGGTGAAGCACCGAACAAGAATTCGTCTGGTTCCATTTATGATGTGTTGGCGGCGACTTCAAATCCGACTAACCCTATTGGCGATTGGAACACGTATGAGATTTATGCAAACGGCGATCACATTCGTGTAACAATTAATGGAACAGTGGTGCAGGACGTGAATATACAAGACCATGAGAAGCTTATACCTCGTCTTAAAAAAGGGTTCATCAAACTACAGGACCACAATGACGAAGTGACTTTCCGCCATATTCGCATTAAAGAACTGCCCTAAGGTCAGGATCGCACAAAGCTTACAGTTGTCATCACAGGCACATTTTGGTTTAATCGATTTTTACCCGATCCGATTCAAAGGAAACCAACATGTCTTTTTACCGTCGCTTAGCTATATCATCATTGTATTGCGCCTTGGCTCTCTTAGTTCCTTCTGCCTACGCAGAGCTCCTTGAGCCAAAGGTGTATACCACAAAGTATCCGCTTAAAGACAAGCGCATGCTGATTACCGATGATGAAATTGCGACTATGCGCTCAAACGTTGAGCGATTCAAAACGGCCAAAGGTATTGCGTCAAAAATTATTTCGCGTGCAGATAACTGGGTCGCCTGGGATGATGCTGACTTGCGCGCATTGGTACCCACGGGCGATGTCACGCGCGCATTTAATGTAGGTACTGCAGGGTGTCCTCAATGCGGCAAGAAGATTTATGATGAAGGGGGCACATATCCTTGGAAATTGGACCCAAAGAAACCATTTAAAGTTACTTGCCCGGTGGATGGAAGCACTTATCCGAGTAATGACTATAAAGCTTTTTATGATTCCGGTTTTGAAGATCGAAGCTTATTGACTGGCGATTATGCCGATGACGGACGTGGCTGGGTAGACGAAAACGGTGAACGGTATTGGTTTGTAGCGTATGCGAATCACTGGATACTTCGCAATCATGTAATCCCGGCTGCACACTATTTAGGCAGAGCATACATCCTTACAGGAGACAAAAAGTACGCGCAAAAAGCGGCTGTACTGCTCGATCGATTTGCAGAAGTCTATCCCAATATGGATTACCACCCACAGTCCCGATATGGAGCCAAGCAAGCTGCCAATGGAAGCCGTTATGAAGGTAAGATTGTCAACTGGATTTGGGCCACGGGCAACCTGACTATGCTGGCAGAGGCCTATGACTATGTGTGGGACGGCATTGATGATCACAGTGTTCCAGGCAAGAGTAGCGAAGAGGTTCGCGCAAATATTGAAGCAAATTTGTTGGAAGAAGGCATCCGCAGTTATTTCAACGGTAAAGTACGCGGCAATTTTGGCATGCACCAAAAGGCTTTGGTGTATGCAGGCCTCGCCCGCCAATACGGTGAGCAGGATACTTGGTTTGATGGTTTGCTTAACAATGCAGGCAACAACTATCGTATGACCGGTCTAAACTATGCACTCTACAACCTTGTCTATCGCGATGGAACACCCTACGAAACTTCACCCGGCTATAATTTTTCTTGGGTTGTAAACATTACCATTGTTGCCGAGACACTTAAGCGTGCAGGCTATGACGTCTACGCCCTTCCTAAAATGCGGCGTTTATACGATTCTGTGCTGGATATCGTTAACATCAATCAGTACACCCCTTCACTGGGAGATAGCGGTGGCATATACGGCGGCATGGTTGGACGTAACCCTTTTGTATATCAATCGGCGTGGCGCGCTTATAAGGACCCACGTTTCTTAGCGCACTTGCAATCTTTTGGCGTGGTTGGTGAGAAATCATTTTCAAATTTTGAAAGTTTGATTCACCCACCCATAGAAGCCAAGAAAATAAAGACCACAACCGCGAAGTCTCGTTTGATGGACGGTTACGGCATGGCGATATTAAACAATCCAAGCGATACAGTTTCATTGGCTTTGTATTATGGATACAAAGGCGGACATGGACACATGGACCGCCTTAGCTTTGAGTTATTTGCCAACAATAAAGTGATGATGCCCGATACCGGATATCCCGATTTCATGAACGCATATGTTCCCGGTATTTTCACTTGGAGCAAAAATACTATCGCCCACAACACCCTCACCGTGGATGCATCTATGCAGGCCAATAATCACCCTGGACAAGTTCACCAATTCGTAGATAAAGGGATTGCGCGTGCACTCGATATAGATGCCGCTAAAACCTATGACTCCAGCACCGAGTATCGACGTCGAATGATGATGATTGATTTTGATACAGAGCAATCCTATGTCATCGATTGTTTCACGGCCAAAGGCGGCACTCAACACGATTACAGTCTCCACGGCCCCACCGGCACCTTCGATATCATTGGGGGAACTTGGAGTGACCCTGCAAAAGGCACCTTGGCAGGCGAAGATGTTCCATTGGGGTATATATACGACAACCCAACGTTAGCTAAAGAAGGATTCACTGGTAGCTACACCAATTATAAGGGTTCCGGATTCCAACATCTGACTCAAGTTCAACGATTACAAAAAGGAACGTTCATTGGTGAATGGACTCATGAGCGCGATCCAAAAGCCAAATTGCGCATTCACTATCCCGACCCGGCCTCAGATAATGTACTGGCCAATGCACAAGTATCCCCAGTAAAATTCAAGGAGTTATTGAAGTACCATATCGCCCGTGAACAAGGTGAAAATTTAGACTCAACCTTCGTATCAGTCATTGAGCCCTTTACGGACAAACCAAAAATTCGCGATGTAAAGATTCATCAACCCACCAAGGGAAAAGGGCGAATTCTAGAAATCTCTTGGATCAATATAGATGGAAAACTTGTTCGGGATGTTGTTGCCTTAAATACTGGGGCTCCATCAGATCAAGAAGCATTTTGGTATCACCCGCTTGCCTTGGGTGCCGCATCCACATTTAATCTATTGAGGTATGTAGACAATGAAGTGAGCGATATTTGGTTTTCCGGAAACGGGGGCATCGGCATCAAGGACATTGGCAAGGGTATTAAGTTGGATATGGACCACCCTGAACCTGGCATAGGTGGAAAAGTGATTTCACTCAAGCCCGAAACAGGCCTTGCTATTATTCAAGGTGATTTTAGTGAAGTTAATTTGGATGCACTCACAGGACGTACAGCATTTTTCACCAATAGTCTTCGGCGAACAGCCCATACGATTGCAAGTGCCCAGAAGAGTAAAGAGGGCTTGGTGCTCACTTTAGAAGACGACATCAAAATTGGTCATATCATGCTGTATCACAACGATAAAAAAGAAATGGTCACCGGTACAGGCATGGCTTTCGCCCCTGTATACGACGGCCGCTATATATCCGACAATACCTTCAAGCATATAGCACCGATCAAAGGTATTCACGGTGGCGAGATTAAACTCCTGGATCATGAGAAACATCAGTCACTATTTAGCCCCAACCAGGATATTTGGGTCTTGGACATTGGCCCCGGTGACACCCTGGATATTTCCGGCATCACACATATCGATCCCCATGAGCACTAGTGGTTGAGATTATTCCTCGGTAGGATCGATGGTGCCCGTGAGCAAACCAACGGCATCCAGTAGCATGTCTGCCTCAAAAGGTTTACGTAGAATACGGTTGGCATTTAGACTCAACACTTCTTTCATTGTCTCGATATCACTCGAGCCCGTAATGACTATGATGGGGACATTCGCGAAATCAGCGGCGAGAGACTTTAGAACTTCAAGACCATCGACTCGTGGCATGCTAAGATCAGTAATGACCAATTCGGGGGACTGGCTGCGATATTTTTCGATGCCTGAGAACCCATCCTCAGCAGCCGTAACGGCATGTCCATCCATAGTCAATACTTCAGCCAGGATGTTGCGTAATTCTTTATCGTCATCTATGACTAATATTTTGGCCATACGACGGTGGACTCCCATTCATCACGAAATGATATGGTTATAGGGTACGAGATTAATGGTGAGGCTTCAAGGGCTTAGAGCATCGGGCAGGAAAATAATGGTCTTAGGTCGCAACGGGGTAATGATGATGCGAAAATGATTTTTCTGGACGATGCATGCCATCCCCTATCAGTTCAGCAACTGAATCCAGCAATTGGTCCACTTCGAATGGCTTCTTAAGTATGCGGTTAGCATGTTGATGCACCGCTTCCTCAATTAAATTCAGGTCCGTAGTCCCTGAAGCCACTATCACCGGACTGTCCGGTGATATTTCTTTAAGCCGCTCCACCACTTCCAAACCGTCCATTTTGGGCATCAAAATGTCTGTGATCACCAAATCCGGTTTATCGTTGTTAAAGCGTTCTATCCCCAAGTTCCCATCATCGGCGAGAATAACTTCATAACCATCGAGCGATAGTATATCGAACAATACATCGCGCATTGCTTTATCATCGTCTATGACTAATACTGTTGCCATTGTTGAGTGTTCCTATGCATCTCTTCTTTAAGTGCTTAAACTCTACCCGATAATAAGGGATATCGCAAATATCCTTAAATAAAACACTCACTAAACACGACAATCAAACAGCGCTTAAGTTATTCATAATTAAAGACTTACATTCCACAAAAATTGGCAGGAGTTATTTTAATATTCTTATACGCCACGGGACCGTGATCGCCTTGAAGCATCAATGGACCTGTGGGTTCTTCAGAATAGCGGAATGTGGCCGCTCGGGTTGGTCCACTCACCTCTTCATTTTCATGCAGGATCTGATCATTATGAATAACTTTAATAAATTTGGCTGGGCTGGTCTTGCGACTATTTTCATCGAAACGTGGCGCTTTGAACCAAATTTCATAATGTTGCCACTCACCGGGTGCTTTACTGGCATTCACCCGCGGCGCGACTCCTTGGTATCCATACCCTTGGCCTTCTATATAGCGTTTATAGATTCCACCACAATCGCTGGATTCAATTTTATCGTTGGGTACGCCAAAGCTATCAAGGACTTGTATCTCATAGCGCGCTTGGAGGTAGACCCCCGAATTGGATCCTTTGGGAACCATAAAGTCGAGTTCGAGGATACAATCACCATGCTTCTCGCTTGAAATAAGATTTTTCGTACGCCCATCGAGTCCATTGACGATGACGCCAGAGCCTTTGGCCGCATCAAGCTTTGTATTATCACCCGAGCGAAGGGCTGCGTCACCTGCATTGACCCATGTACCTGTGTCGCCTGCCCAGTTGGTCATGTCGGAGCCTTGAATGAGATTTGTTGTAGTGGATAAATGGCAGCCAGGGTAAGAGTCTACAGAATTAGTGACACAGCCTGTTGAAATGACCGTAATACCTAAGACCAAACTGATTTTCTTTATTAATAATTTCATGGTAGTTCCTTATAGTGTATACGTCGCTTTTACTCGCCCATTATTTCTTTTATTTTAGGTTCCATGGCTTCTGCCCAAATTTTATAACCTGGGGCGTGTGGGTGTAAATAGTCAGGCATCACTTCTTTGGTCAACACGCCATCCTTCGTTAGAAATGCATCGCCTATATCCAGATAGTGAATACGTTTCCCGTCAGCAAGCTTGGATGTTAAAGCGCTGGCCTCAGCGAGCATGATTCGTTTTTCATGTGTGGGCTCCGCGAATCGCGGGAAGATCCCTAAAATAAGAATATTCATTTTGGGAAATTTCGCATTGAGTTTTTGAACGATAGCCGTAATGCCTTCGGCAATTTCTTCTGCGGTGTTATCACGGTAGTTGTTCGTGCCAATCATGATCACTGCTGCCTTAGGGTCCAAGCCATCCACATTTCCATTATCCAATCGCCAGAGGATATGTTGTGTACGGTCACCGCTTATACCTAAATTCAGGGCCTTGCGGTCAGCATAGTATTCAGCCCAAACATCCTTGCCGTGGCTTTCCCATGCATGGGTAATGGAATCACCAATCATCAATAATTCCCATCCCCCTTTAGCAGCATTTACATTAAATGAGTTATGCCGCTCCATCCATTTTGCATGACGCGGTACAGGCTTGACAGCATCATGGGTCTGACTAATTTTGATGGACTGTAATTTTGCAGAGGGTGTAGGTGTTGACGCACATCCGGATAAGATCGCCACAGTTAAAATGGGCAGTAGAATCAGGCGAGTCAATCGCGATAAGATTGAGGTCATGGTAGTTTCCTTATCAGTATGTTAAATAAATATATGCAAAAAGGTGTTTCATAGAGTACACGAAAATACGCTTTATTACTAGCCCACTACTACTCAAGGAGTTCATTGTGCACAGGTTAATTATTGGAATCAGCTTATCGATTATATTTAGTGTAAGCGCTCAAGCCGAGAACAAAACAGAAAATGTTATTTTGATTACGTATGATGGCTTACGCAATCAGGAACTGTTTGGCGGGATTGACCATCGTTTAATGAAAAAGGTGAAAAAGAAAGAGCGCTTAACCACGCAGTTCGTCCGTGAATCAGATGAGCAAGAACGTGAAGCCCTGCTCCCTTTTTTCTGGAATACAATTGCTAAGGAAGGCCAAGTTTGGGGCAACCTTGATACAAATAGTAAAGTTCGAGTCGTCAATCAACAAGTTTTTTCATATCCAGGCTACAATGAAATTCTTACTGGACGGCCAAATCCAGCGATTACGTCCAATGCCAAGGTAAATAACAAGAACATCACCGTTCTAGAATGGCTTAATCAACAACCTGGTTTTAACAATCGCGTAGAGGCCTTTGCCTCTTGGGATGTATTCCCCTACATTATAAATGAAGAACGCAGTGGCGTCCCCGTGAATGCTGGATGGGAAGCCTTCACCGACATGGGCGACGAAACCAAGCAGGCCCAGCTGAATATGTTAAATCGCGAATTGCCTCAGATGTGGGACAGCGTCCGTTATGACGTGATGACCTTTGAAGGGGCCATGGATGCGATTACACATCATAAACCCCGAGTACTTTATATAGGATTTGGCGAAACCGATGACTGGGCACATGAAGGGCGTTACGATTTGTATATCGAATCGGCCCATAAAACGGATGTGTATATTCAACGGATCTGGGAAAAAGTTCAATCCATGCCTGAATATGCGGGAAAAACAACCTTAATTCTGACCACAGACCATGGACGTGGCGATACAGACCCTGAGTGGAAGAGTCATGGCAAGAAAATCGACGGTGCTGAGTACATTTGGATGGCTATGATTGGGCCGGACACCCCTGCCAAAGGGGTAATGAAGAACACATCGACTACTCAAGGGCAGGTTGCTGCGACTATGGCGGCAGCTTTAGGTCTCGACTTCCGCAAAGATCACCCTGAAGCAGCACCAGCGTTAGCCATGTCTAGCAAATAAAGGTCTTAAGCTACACTCCCGAAACGTCGATATAGTCAGTAAACCTCTTGTCAAATTGTCCCTAATGGGCTATGATACAAAAAATGTATAGCATTACTAACAATAAGGACCCCATCCATGAAAATTTTCACCAGCTTTTGTCTTTCCCTATTCTTGGTCGCAAGCGTTGTTCAAGCGCAAGTTATTCCAGAACAATATATCGTTGTCCTCAAAGACAATACTCCCTCAGCAAAAGGGAAGGATATTGCAGCGCAGAACCGCGTGAAGATGGGCCACCAATTCAGTCATGCCATCAAAGGTTTTGTGTTTAACGGCAATGCCAAGGCCGCTGCGGCCATCGCCAAAAACCCCAATGTTGCATATGTGGAGCAAGATTTAGTGGCTCAAGCATCTGTTCAATCGTTGACTCCTGGCGTTGATCGTATGGAAATTGACCTTAATGCGATAGCCAATATTGATGGCGTAGATGAGCGTGTTGATGTGGATGTTGCGGTATTGGACACCGGAATTGATGTGGATCACCCTGATTTACCTGAAGTAGTCGGTGGACGTCGCTTTTATACAATTACCTCTGGCCGTCCACGAAATCGTGGTTCTTTTGAAGACAATAATTACGATGATGATGAAGGGCACGGCACCCACGTCGCAGGTTCTATTGCCGCTCTTGATAATAACATTGGTGTAGTGGGAGTTGCTCCAGGTGCTCGCCTCTGGGCCATTAAAGTACTCGATTCTAATGGCTCCGGTTCTTTCTCAGATATTATAAAAGGAATTGATTGGGTCACGGCTCGTGCCGATGTGATTGAAGTAGCCAATATGAGCTTGAGCGGTCAAGGGTCTTTGGCTTCCCTGCGTACAGCTTTACAAAATGCAACCAATGCGGGCGTTGTATTTGTGGTTGCTGCGAGTAACGATAGCCTTGATGTGTATGGGCAAGATGGTGTTTTCAATACCAACGATGACATTATCCCTGCTGCCTATCCCGAAGTCGCCACCATCTCTGCCATGGGTGACACGGACGGACAAGATGGTGGCATTGGAGCTGATACAAGCCGATTTACAGGGGATGACACCTTTGCTGATTTCACGAACTACAGTTCAAATGTAACGGGATCTAATCCGGTGAATTCACCCGGCGCAGCTATTGATGTAGCGGGTCCAGGCGTCGATATTCTTTCAACATATCCTGGCGGTGGATATGCCAATGCGAGCGGTACGAGTATGGCCTCACCGCATGTTGCCGGACTGGTAGCCCTCGAAATTGCTGCCAATGGTCGTGCAAACAATGCGGCCGATGTGTATGCCATTCGGCAAACAATTATTGATAGTGCTCAGGATCAAGCCAATTGGGGGCCAGTGAATACACAAGACCCAGATAATAATCCTGAAGGCTTGGCGGTGGCAAGCAGTGGCCCAGTCAATGAAGCGCCTAGTGTGAGTATCTCTTCTCCGAGTGATCAAGATGTATTTGCATCCGGGTCCACGATAAATTTTAGTGGTTCGGCAAATGATGCTGAAGATGGCTCCATTAGCGCCAATATTGACTGGTCTTCGGATATTGATGGAAGTTTAGGGTCTGGGGCAAACATTTCAGCCACCTTAAGTGATGGTGAGCACATCATAACGGCTTCCATTACAGATGCTGGATTTAAAACTCGCACTGCATTGATTAGCATTACAGTTGGTGATCCGCCTGAAGTTGCTACAATTTCTACCGTCGATTCAATTGGCTATTCCACTTATGGAGGTGTAGGAGGCACTAAAAACCTTCGAATTACTTTGATAATACTTGATGATTTCGATGTACCGGTGGCTAATAGTAGTGTATCTATTAGTTTATCACGTGATGGTAGCTCTGTTGCGACTGGCTCGGGTGTGACTGATAGCAGCGGAAATGTATCCTTCAGCTTGCGTAATGCACGCTCAGGCACCTATGTAACTACCGTCACCGATGTTCAATCTGCCGACTTAAGCTGGGATGGTGCCACACCTGACAATAGTTTTAACAAATAAATTCACCTAGGTTTTCAGCTAGTTCCGCCCCGTAATGGCAAACATTACGGGGCTTTTTGTTGAGTTAAGCAGTGGGTTCTAAATTGGATGCTTTCTTGCGTCTACTCGCTTTTCTATGGTATAGTCCCCTGATTTTTAACTCAGGAATTTCCCACACATAGTGTCGTTTCGGGTGCCGGACTGCGGTCTGGTTGAAGCGATAAGGGCAATTCTATAAACCAAACCCTTTAAAAGGAGCAATAGCACTATGGCTAGCATTAGCATGAAAGATCTGCTGGAGTCCGGCATTCATTTCGGACACCAAACCCGCCGCTGGAATCCCAAAATGGGACGTTTTATTTTCGGAGAACGTCATGGGATTTACATCATCGACCTGCAAAAGACGATGCGTCAATTGCAAAAAGCGTACATCCAGGTACGTGACACGGTTGCTGCTGGAGGCGAAGTTCTCTTTGTTGGTACCAAAAAACAAGCCCAAGAGCCTATCAAAGCTCAAGCCGAACGTTGCGGGATGTATTACATCAACAAACGTTGGCTCGGTGGTACATTGACCAACTGGGAAACCATTCAAAATTCCATCGCCAAAATGGCTCGTTACCAAGATATGATCGAAACGGGCAAAATTGAAGTTTACTCCAAAAAAGAACAAACCATGATGGGCAAAAGCCTGGTTAAATTGGAGAAAAACTTGGGCGGTATTCAAAAAATGTCCAAACCACCTGCACTGATGTTCGTAGTGGACTCTCAACGTGAGGGTATTGCTGTGAATGAAGCCAAGCGTTTAGGCATTAAAACAGTGGCTATCTGTGATACCAACAGCGATCCTGACACGGTAGATATTCCCATCCCAGGTAACGACGATGCTATCCGTGCAATCAACTTGTTCTGTTCAATTGTTTCTGATGCTGTGATTGACGGTCGCATGCGTTTTGAGAAAAACCAAGAAGAAGAAGCTGCTAAACGCAAGTCTGCCAATTCTGAAGATACCGTGAAGACAGGCAAATTGGCTAAGCAACAACAAAAAGACTTTGATGCTGAAGAAGCTCCAGCCGAAGAAGTTGTAGCTGACGAAGTTGCTGAAGAAGCACCAGCTGCTGAAGAAACTGCTGAATAAGCCTTTTCACATTTACACTACGAAGTTTTGATACCCCCCTTTGGTGGGGAACGAACCACATAGAAGGAGCTCTGTAAACTTATGAGCATTAGTGCAAAAGACGTAAAAGATCTGCGCGAAAAATCCGGCGCAGGAATGATGGATTGTAAAAAAGCCTTGACCGAGACCAATGGTGATATGGAAGCTGCTACCACATGGTTACGCGAAAAAGGTATGGCCAGTGCTGAAAAACGTGCGGGTAAAGTGGCTAGCGAAGGCGCGGTTACTTCTTACATTCACATGGGCGGGAAAATGGGCGTATTGGCTGAAATCAATTGCGAAACTGATTTTGTTGCTAAAGGCGAAAAATTCCAAAGCTTGTGTAAAGATATTTGCTTACAAATCTGTTCTGCAGCTCCTCGCTGGATTTCCCGCGAAGAAGTACCTGCTGATGTAATTGAAGCTGAAAAGCAAATCTATATCACCCAAATGGCTGACAGCGGAAAACCTGAAAACATCCTTGAGAAAATCGCTGAGGGTAAATTGGGTAAATTCTTTGAAGACAACTGCTTGTTAGAACAAGGCTTTGTTAAAGAACCTAAAACTAAAATCGAAGACTTGCTTAAAGAGTTGAGCGGTAAAGTAGGTGAGAAACTTACTGTTCGTCGTTTCGAACGCTTTGTTCTTGGCGAAGGTATTGAAAAAGAAGTCGTGGATTTCGCTGACGAAGTCGCTCAAGCGGTTCAAGATTCTAAAGGAAACTAAGCACTCTTGTCTTCCCCAGAACCCATATATAAACGTATCCTCTTAAAACTCAGCGGTGAGGCCCTTGAAGGTCCAAACGGCGGAGGCGGTATTGATTTTGATACAGTCGGACGCATTTGCGATGAGATTAAAGAGATTACGGACTTTGGTGTTCAAGTAGGTTTGGTTGTTGGTGGCGGCAATATCTTCCGTGGTTCGGAAGGCGCCAATTCCGGCATCGATAAACCCAGCGGGGATTACATGGGCATGCTGGCTACAATGATCAACGCCTTAGCATTACAAGCCGCACTTGAGGCGCGCGATGTCCCTTCACGGGTATTGACCGCTATTGAGATGCGTCCTGTAGCCGAACCGTATATCCGTCGTCGTGCTGTACGCCATTTAGATAAAGATCGCGTGGTTATTTTTGGTGCAGGAACAGGTAATCCTTTCTTCACTACAGATACTGCAGCGGCTTTACGCGCCAGTGAAATTGGTGCGGAAGTATTATTAAAAGCCACCAAGGTTGACGGTATTTACGATGCCGATCCTGTTAATAATCCTGATGCGACTAAGTATGACACGTTGAGCTATACCGATGTGTTGTCGAAAAAGCTTGGTGTAATGGATGCTACAGCGATCTCGTTATGCCGTGAGAACAAACTGCCAATTCTAGTTTTTAACTTGAATGAGCAAGGCAGCATATTGAAGTCTTTACGTGGTGTGCCCATCGGAACGATGGTTAAAGGAGAGTAGGATATGGAAGCAATGTCTGTAGTTGAAGGCAAAATGCAAAAAAGCCTTGAAGCGTTTCAGCAGGAAATTCTAAATATTCGCACGGGGCGTGCAGCATCTAATTTACTGGATAGCATTGAGGTTGATGTGTACGGTTCAATCATGAAGCTGAACCAGTTGGCGACAGTGAACGCTCCTGAAGCACGTTTGTTGATTGTTCAACCTTGGGACAAAGGACAAATTGCAGCCATTGAAAAAGCTATTCAAGCATCCCCATTGGGCCTCCAACCAGCCAATGACGGAGTAGTTATTCGCATACCGATGCCTGAGCTAAGCGAAGAGCGTCGTCGCGAATATGTGAAGCTTATAGGCAAATTAGCGGAAGACTCCCGCGTTTCAATTCGTAATATTCGTCGCACCGAAATGGAAACCATCAAGAAAGAACAAAAAGATGGGGATATTCCAGAGGACGATGCCCGTAAATTGACCGATCAGTTACAAAAGCTGACCGATTCTTATATCGCTAAGATTGATGAGGCGTTTAAGGCTAAAGAAGCCGATATTATGGCCATCTAAGAGATTTTCATGCACGTGCAACTTTGACGATAGTTAAGACATGTATAAACCGCGGAAGGTGCAGTGCGCTCCTACCGCGGTTTTGTTTTTGAAAAGATGCTGAAGGAAACGTGAGTGAGTGAAGTAAATGTGACAGAGCTTGATCCAGATCGATTGCCCGAACATGTGGCTATCATCATGGACGGCAATGGACGTTGGGCCAAACAAAATGGCTTAAATCGTGTCCGTGGTCACGAGGCCGGTGC
The DNA here is from genome assembly GCA_938082445.1 of uncultured bacterium. Lineage (GTDB taxonomy): Bacteria > Hydrogenedentota > Hydrogenedentia > Hydrogenedentales > DTSJ01. The sequence goes on along the minus strand of CALLLL010000171.1, from coordinate 19,459 downwards.
TAAGAGTGTGCGTTCGGTTACTGAATTGTGCCGCGAACTGGGTGGCATCAAAACACTTTCCCTGTATGCTTTCTCCACGGAGAACTGGCGCCGAAGCAATGCTGAAGTCTCGGCTTTATTCGCATTACTCAGCAAATATATCAAACTCGAAATTAATAATTTGCACAATGAAAATATCCGTATTAAGTTTATGGGGCGTACCGATGGCTTAGCCAAAGCGCTATTGGCTGAAATGCGTGATAGTGAAGAAAAAACCAAGCATAATACTGCAATGACGTTGAATCTTGCCGTGAACTATGGCAGCCGCAGCGAGATTGTGGATGCGTGCAAAGCCATTGTTGATGATATAGAACAGGGTGTACTGGCAAAAGGCGACATCGACGAGCAGTCCATCTCTGATCGCCTGTATTTACCTGAAACCCAAGAATTGGATCTGTTGATCCGAACCAGTGGCGAGTTACGCTTAAGCAATTTTATGCTTTGGCAATTGTCGTATTCGGAAATTGTTGTCACCGACACCTATTGGCCAGATTTTCATAAACCACAATTAATGGAAGCATTGCGCGAGTATCAATCGCGTAAGCGGAACTTTGGAGCGCGCACCTAATGGCTAAATCCGGCGGCGGTACACTTACTCGCACGATTACTGCATTTTTCCTAATTGCTTTAACCTTGAGCGTCATCTGGATTCCAGCACTAGAATTGGGTTTTCTGCTCTATGTCTGCGCGATTGCGGGTTGCGCCTTGTACGAATTTTATAAATTCGTTAAGGCTAAAGATCCTGAATACCATTCCTATTTGGCCTTACCACTTGGAGTTGCCATAATCGCGAGTGGGTATTGGTTCGATATCAATATTGTAAATGCTACTTTTGCTGCCGCTGCGTTGATTGTTGCATTCACACACATTATCAAACCCAATGCAACCATGAGCACAATGCTCCCTTCTTTATTCGGCTTAGGTTATATCAGCTGGACTGCTGCTCATTTTGTTATGCTACATCAAATTGAGGGTATGGGTCCGGTATTAACAACTATGCTAATTGCCGCAGTAGCGTTGAGCGATACGGGCGCTTACTTTGTTGGAAAATCCATTGGCAAGCATAAGTTGGCACCAGTGGTCAGCCCAAATAAAACATGGGAAGGCTCCGTTGGAGGATTTGTATTCTGTGTGGCATTTATGGTGGCGTTGTATTTCTTACGTGAACAAAAAGGCTGGGCCAATGTGCCGGACTGGTCGTTGACGCGATATATCATTATTGGCGCAGTACTATCGGTGGCCTCTCAAATTGGTGATTTGACGGAATCTGCTTTTAAACGGGATGCTGGCGTGAAAGATTCTGGTACTATTTTCCCTGGACACGGCGGGGCATTGGACCGTTGTGATGGTTTGTTTGTTACAGCACCTGTATTATACTACTTGACCATTTTTTAATTTTGAAAGACGTTTATGTTTGAAGAGCACGCGCAAAAAGTAATCGATTTTACATCTCGACTTGGAGAGTTACAGAAAGCCTTAAACTCTGATGAAGCTGAGAAAAAAATCTCTGAGCTTGAGGGCATTATGGCTGAGCCTGGTTTTTGGGACAATGCCGAATCGGCTCAAGAGACGGTTCAACAACTGAAACAATACAAAAACACTATTGATTCACCAGCGGCCTTGATGGCTGAGCTGGAAGATGCACAAATACTCATTGAAATGGCACAGGAAGAAGCCGATGAGTCTTTGGAAGAAGAAATTGAACAATCAACAGCTCGCCTTGAAGAACAATTGATGGAAGTTGAGATGCAGTGTATGCTCAATGACCCTCGCGATTCGAAAAATGCCATTATTAGTATTCATCCTGGCGCAGGTGGAACAGAATCCTGCGATTGGGCAGGAATGCTATATCGTATGTTGCAGCGTTTTTGTGAACGTCGTGAATTCAATATGGAGCTCTTGGATTATCAAGATGGTGATGAGGCAGGTATTAAAAGCGTTAGTTTCCGCGTAAGTGGCCCCATGGCGTATGGCTATTTCAAATCCGAAGCCGGCGTTCACCGTTTAGTACGCATATCCCCGTTTAATTCACAAGGCAAACGGCAAACGTCGTTTGCAGCAGTGGAAGTATTGACTGAAATCGACAATACAATTGATATTGAAATTCGTGAAGAAGATTTAAAAATGGATGTATTCCGCGCGAGCGGTGCGGGAGGGCAGCACGTGAACAAAACTTCGTCGGCTGTACGCCTAACGCACGTTCCCACGGGCTTAATTGCCTCTTGCCAAATGGGACGTTCACAGCATAAAAACAAAGCACAGGCCATCTTAATGTTAAAAGCGAAGATGTATGACATTGAGATGGAGAAGAAGCAAAAAGAGCTTGATGACCAACGTGGCGACCATCAGGAAGTGGGTTGGGGAAGCCAAATCCGCAGCTATGTAATGCAGCCTTATCAAATGATTAAAGATCACCGTACCAATTATGAAATGGGAAATGTTGATAAAGTATTGGACGGGTACTTAGAGCCCTACATTGAACACTACCTTAAATGGAAGCTAGAACAGAAACACTCATAAAAGGAAACAACCATGTCAGACGAATTAACGCAACATCGATTGGATAAAATGGCACGTATCCGCGAACGCGGGGATGTTCCATTCAAATACGATTTTGATCGAAGCCAGACCATCGGTGAAGCCCGCGCAGCCCTGGAGACTTTAGAAGCGGACGATGCAGAGGGTGCTTTAATTGAAAATCAATCCCTCGCGGGACGTATGGTGGCTTCCCGTGGACAAGGCAAAGTGACCTTTGCTGATTTACGCGATGAAGGTGCAAAAATCCAAGTCTTTTTGAAAAAGAACACCTTGGGCGATGAGTCTTACGAAGCCCTTAAGGATCTCGATATCGGTGATTTCATTGGGGTACACGGGAAAGTTAAACGTACCCAAAAAGGCGAAATTACAATCTTTGCCGACAGTTGGGAAATCCTGACAAAAAACACTCGTGCCTTACCGGAAAAACATCATGGTCTGACCGATGTGGAAACGCGTTATCGTCAACGGTATTTGGACATGATCGCTAATCCAGAAGTATTGGACACATTCAAAACGCGGATCCAAATGGTGTCGGTCATGCGCCGCGCATTGGAAGCAGATGGTTATCTCGAAGTAGAAACGCCGATGATGCACCCCATCCCCGGTGGAGCAACCGCGCGCCCATTCGTCACTCATCACAACACTTACGACCGCGACTTGTATATGCGTGTAGCCCCGGAGCTCTATTTGAAAAAGCTTATTGTGGGTGGATTTGAAAAGGTGTTTGAGATCAATCGCTGTTTCCGAAATGAAGGGGTAGACACACGCCATAATCCCGAATTTACATCGATGGAATTGTATAAGGCCTACGAAGACTATTATGGCTTAATGGATGAAACAGAAGAACTTTTTAAGCGTACCATTGAAGGCACAATCGGCTCATTGAGTTTTGACTATCAAGGCGAAACCATTGATTGTTCCGGCGAATGGAAACGCATCACTTTGTTTGACTCCATTCGTGAATATGCTGGATGCGATTTAGAAGTTACTCGCGACAAAGAAGAAGCGGCTAAAATTGCTAAAAGCGTAGGCGTCGAATGCGATGCAACAATGGGTTACGGAAAAATTGTGGATGAGGTAATGTCAGAGAAGGTACAGCCACACTTGGTGCAGCCGACATTCCTCTATGATTATCCTATAGAATTATCCCCTTTGGCTAAGAAAAAACGTGATAATGAAGCCTTAACCGAACGCTTTCAAGCGGTGATTGGCCGCATGGAATTATGCAACGCATTCTCCGAGCTCAATGACCCTATCGATCAACGTGAGCGTTTTGAAGGGCAAGGCCAATTGCGTGAAGAAGGCGATGACGAAGCACAGCATTTAGACGAAGACTTCCTGACGGCTTTGGAAATTGGCATGCCCCCGACCGCTGGATTGGGTATCGGGATAGACCGCTTAGCGATGCTGCTAACAGACTCCGCATCCATCCGCGAAGTAATCATGTTCCCGCAACTGCGTACCATTTCTTAAGGGGTATATCTCTATGATGCGATTCGAATTATTTGCGGCCATGCGCTACTTGCGAGGGAAACGGCGAAACCGTTTCATCAGCTTAATTTCGCTGATCTCTGTAGCCGGCGTAGCCGTGGGCGTTATGACATTGATCATTGTGATGAGTGTCATGACCGGATTCGATGTCGCATTACGCGACACCATTGTAGGGAATCGTGCACACTTCACAGTACATGCCCCCATGAGCGACACCATCGAAGATTACGAATCTGTGATTGACGAAATTGAAACGCTTTGCCCCGAAATTTTAGGCTCTGGGCCCATCGTACAAATCCAATCGTTATTAACCGCTGAATCGGGTTATTCCAAAGGCATGCAGGAAGGTGCCTATATTATTGGGATAGATCCTGAACGCGAGTCAAAGGTCACGTATCTTAAAGACAACATGACTGGCAAAGGCGGTCGGCAATTTGGGCGTGGCGAAATGCCTGGACACAAAGAAATTGTACTGGGATATGTCCTTGCGCAAAATTTGCGTGTCGGTTTGGGCGATAAAATCATGGTACTGACAGGCAGGGGAAAAGTCGGCCCTATGGGGCGTAGTGAAGGGCAAAAGCTTTACCTCACTGTTAGCGGCATTTCTCAAGCACAGATGCATGACTTCGATATGCTTTATGCATGGGTAAATTTAAAAACCGCGCGTTTATTAACGGGCGAGAAAGGCGTTCATGGGGTGCATTGTCGCATTGAGAATCCCGATGAAGCTGAATTGTTTCAACAACGCATTGAAGCAAATACAAGTTATCGCGTTCAGACCTGGTTTGAAAATCAGGAAGCTTTTTTTATGGCCTTGCAGCAAGAAAAATTTGCAATGTTTATCATCTTGATTTTCATCGTATTGGTAGCTGCCTTCAATATCACCTCCACCCTTATCATGATGGTAATGGAGAAAAAACGTGACATTGGCATTCTTCGTACCTTGGGCGCAAGTTCAGGATTGGTCTTGCGGTTATTTATGGTCGAAGGGCTATTCATAGGGCTTGGTGGCACCCTTGTGGGAGTAACAGCGGGCACTTTACTCTCTTTTTATCTAAATCCTGTTGCTGAATTCATTGCGGGACTCTTTGGTATCGATCTTTTCAATAGTCAAATCTATTATTTTGACCGGATTCCAGTGAGCATTGTTCCGCAGGATGTATTGTATATCACCATTGTCTCGGTCATTCTAAGCTTCTTATCAACTCTGTACCCGGCGTGGAGTGCTTCGCGTTTAAACCCAGTGGATGCATTACGCCATGAATAATGTTCTTGAATGTAAAAAAATTGTGAAAAACTTTCACGACGGCGATCGTGAATTAAAGATCCTACGGGGCGTAAACCTTAAAGTGCCTGAAGGGGAGATTTTATCGATCAGTGGTTCTTCGGGCGCAGGCAAAAGCACCCTACTCCACATTATGGGAACACTTGATGACCCAAGTGGAGGCGAATTACTCTATAACGGCAATCCGCTTTCCAAGATGAATAAAAGCAGTATCAACCGTTTGCGCAATGAAGAGCTAGGCTTTGTCTTTCAGTTCTATCATTTGCTACCGGAGTTTACGGCATTGGAAAATGTCATGATGCCTGCACTCACCCAAGGTCTTCCCCGAAAGCAATGCATGGAACGTGCTGAAGAGTTATTGGTGAAAGTAGGCTTACAAGATCGCATGACCCATAAACCGGGGAAATTGAGTGGCGGGGAACAACAGCGCGTGGCCATTGGCCGTGCATTGTTTAATAATCCGAGTTTGGTTTTAGCCGATGAGCCAACGGGTAACTTGGATGAACACACTGGGCATGAAATTTTGGACCTTATCTGGGAACTCAATGAGAAAGACAATATCACATTGGTGTTGGTCACTCATGATCTAAGCCTTGCTAAGCGCTCACATCGTTGGGTGCACTTACATGAAGGCAAAGCTGAATTGAAGTAATCCTAATTCGGCGGAGCGTAGATACTGCCTGTTGCTGGCTGTGTACTGCGCATATCGACCTCTTTCAATAATTCGCCAAAAAAGGTCCCGTTTTGCTCCAGAAGCTTAACCGAACGGTGGCATACACTACACCCATAAATATCGTCTTCTTTGGCCTCTTCAGGAATTGAAATAAAGGTACTGCAGAATGGACAGGCCACACCATCAAGTTCAGCATCTTCTTGCTTTGTTTGCATGAAGGGTTCGATCTTCCCTTTATGGAAAGCCCGAATAAATGCATCCGCACACACAGGATCGAATTGAGTGTTTTTGTGCTTCTCGATTTCATCCAAGGCCACTTGCGCGGGCAATCCGTCTCGGTATGGGCGATTGCTTGTCATAGCATCAAATGTGTCCGCTACGGCCACTACACGACCTTCTATGGGTATATCTTCCCCTTCCATGCCGTGTGGATAGCCTTTACCGTCATATCGCTCGTGGTGGTATAGGCAATAGGGAATCAGGGCTTCCAATTTTTTACAATCGCGCATTAACGCAGCCCCACGTTCCGGGTGTACTTTCATTTGGGCGTATTCATCATCATTCAACCGTTCAGGTTTACGCAACACGGCATCGGCAACCCCTATTTTTCCGATGTCATGCAATACTCCGCCCATTTCTACTTCACTAACTTTCTCTTCACCCCACCCCAACTCTCGAGCAATTTCAATTGAATATTTTGTGACACGCCAAGTATGGCCCAAAGTATAGTGATCACGCATTTCAATGGCATTCGCCAAGAGTTTCAGTGTAGTTTGGAAATCATCTTCCAATTGTTGGTGGTAGGAGGCATTTTGAATTGCGATCGCTGCAGGCCCAGCCAGTGCCACTAACAATTCAAGATCATTGTTATTAAACGCATTGGTTGAACCACGGGTATCTAAATAAATTACACCCAGCACTTCACTTCTAAACTGCATAGGCACACACATCACCGATGCGATATTTCCCATAATGATACTTTGCGATGCATCAAAACGCTTATCGGCCCCAGCATCAGAAACCAGTACCGCTTCGCGCTCAACAAATGCTTGTCGTATGATGGTTGAGCTTACTTGGATAGCTTCGCCTTCAATGTTTGTGTGCTCATGGGTAGCAACCAATTTACCTGTCTCTTTGTCCACCGTCATAATGACCATGTTGCTAGCAGAGACCAATCTCAGTAATTGCTCAGTAACTTTTTCAAAGACTTTTTCTAAATCGTGTTCAGAAGAAATAATTTGGTTGGCTTCATAAATAGCCTTTAATCGTGCTTGTAATTGCTCCGCTTCACTTCCTGAATCGGCATTAGTACTGGAAGATGTAAACAGTGTATTGTAGACATCCTGAGTTTTAGAACTCTCCATATCCCCGGCCACATTGTCTTGCAATACAATGCGTCCACAATCGCCCAAGCCTGTCAGTGCCGATGTTGGAGTTGCTTCTTCAAACTGAAACTCCGTTTCACCAATCAAGATCACTTGTCCATCACTTAATTTCACTTCAGCAATTCGGCGACCATCGACCAATGTTCCATTTCCACTTTGTAAATCCAGAACAAATGCACCGCTGTCGTTTACTCGAAATCGAGCATGCTGCCTGGATACCAAAGGGTTATTCAGGAATATATGACAACTGGGATTCCGGCCGATAATATACCCGTCCTCCACCGGATAACGCGCACCGGCAGAGAGCCCATTTAGTTGAACAATGTGGTGGTGTTCCACGATTCACTACTCCAATAGATATTGCAGCCAAGTCTTCGCAAAAGACAATAAATCTTATACTAACGCTAAATGTGCAATGTCTGCAAGTGTCCACTCTTTTTTTCGCTATCAACAATCCTTTACTTATCGGATCCTCTATGCCATTAAAATAAACCTAATTGAAAAGAGCATGTAATAGATACCAAACATCACTTATGTAGACCACAATCCATTTCCTGATAAATAAGGTAAAATTAGTGCTATAAAGGCCTTGAACGCCCTTGCTCAGTTCGCTACAGTTAATGCGAATTCCTGAATTTGGGGTCTGTTACACTTGGAAAATCTCTCCAAAAAGACCGTGTGTTCATAGGATGTGTCAATAGTTTTTGGTTTCGGAACAAAAAGGTAGTGCCGCATGAATGATGTACGCTTTCATCTGCAAGAGTTTGGATTGAAAGAACAACCCTTCGCTCCTACAGCCGATCCTGCTTATTTTTATGCGACTCAAGAACATAAATCGTGCTTAATGCGTTTATGGACAAGCATTGATGAGCGGCATGGAATCGCTGTAGTGTTGGGAAATTATGGGACAGGAAAAACAACCCTGTTACGTAAACTTATGACAGGGATGGCTGTCGACCCGGAAAAATACAATACCGCTGTTATCGGCTTACCAATTCCATCGTGGACCAGTTTTTCATTATTGGAAGCTATCGTCAAAGGTTTTGGTCTCCAACCGGAGAAGCGCTCCTTCGCAACGTATATGGAAGAGTTGAATAACTATCTGATCATCAATCGCCATCGCATCAATACCTTGGTAATCGATGATGCGCAAAATTTAAATAAACGCGGCCAGTTAGAACTCTTACGCCTTGCGCAAAATCTTGAAACACCTCAACATAAATTATTAAACCTTGTATTGTTTTCGCAATTGGAATGGGCACGAGTGTTAGAAGCAGCACCCAATTTCCAACAACGCATCAACATGACATACACCTTGACACCTTTAAGTCCTGAAGAAGTACGGAACTTCATTCAATTTCGCTTGGGCCAAGCGGGAGCAACGGGTGAAAATGCACCTCAATTCCAAGACGAAGCCATTTCTATTATTCACCGGTATTCCGGCGGTAATCCACGGGTCATTGTGACCTTATGCCGAAACTCTCTTTTGTTTGCACTGCAAACTAAAAACCCGGTTATCGATCGGCAAGTTGTGCTAAACACGATAGACAAAACTACACTCCCCACAGCATCAAAGGTCGCAGCTGCACGAGGTCAGGGAATCACTCCGCCTGCACCAAAATCTACACCGTCTTCACAGGCTACATCGGTTACTGATTTAAACCCTTCCGATGCGGCAACAGCTATAGCAATGGCTGGACCAACAGAGACTGAGCAAACCGAATCTATTGAAGAAGAAATTGCTGCATTTAACGACCTTGTGCGCAGACCAGCACCTGAACCTGCTCCTCCTCGCTTAATGCCCAATACCAATGAAAGCAAAGCCAATCAGATGTTGCTTAATGCCGTTCGCAACAAACAACGCTGATTTAAATAGGAAATACCCGTACTAAATGTCTGATGAATCCACAGATCCAAAATTGAGTACTCACAACGTGACTGAGATGGAAAAATCCCTTTTGGAGAATGCTCCGAACGATGCCCGACTCAATAGCGGTGTTGAGCCCCTGCCTGGTAATGGTGATTTAACCTTCATCAACATGTCGGGTTTGGTAGAGCCTGTGAATGAAGAAGACACCTTAGAAGAAACGGAAATTCAGTACAATGAATCTGATATGGACCCCAATGTTCCAGTAAGTTTTTTTGAAGAAGGTATCGACGATGTAGATGCCGGCATGGATCCCAGTAGTGTTACGGAAATAGAATCTTCCACTGAAGAACCGTCTACTCCGGAAGCTGCTATCTCGGCACTAAGTGAATCTTTATCCGAACTTGAAGGTATCATTGCTGAACTGAACGAACCGTATACCCCCGAAGAAAATGAAGGGGCTCCTCCTGCAATAGAATCCAGCAATGAAGAACTTATGGCCAAAAATCTTGAAGCCGCAAGTGCCTCCTTAGATGCATTGAGTGGAAACATCGATACTGAAATGGCTGAAGCGCTTGCTGATGAGATTCCAATTCCAGAAACGAATGCCACTCCCCCTTCTTCGGCACCTGATCCTGTGGCACCCATAGCACAAGACCCGGCTATTGGCGTTAATTTGGAAGAAGCTGAATCTCTCTTAAATGAGTTGGAATCTCAGGAGCGTGATGAACCTTTTGAAGATGCTGTAAAAACACCTGTAGAGTTAACCGAATCTGCACCACATAGCACCCCGACTCCTGATACTTCCAATATGGATTTTGAAGAGTTATTGCACAATATTGCCCCCGATATGGATGTGACCGCACACAGCGTAAGTCCTAAAGATGCTTCAGATGAACTGGTCCTACCGCAGGGCGGATCAATTATATTACGGTTGGTTGTCATCGTATTGCTTATTGCCAGTGTATTGATTGGGGGATGGTATGGGTACATTATGATTAGCAGCTCACAACCCTCCACAGATACTCCTGAAGGCCTTCCTGCATCCGAACCCTTAGGTGACTCTGGGCAGAGCTCAGACGCGTCGGCTATAGACCAACAAGCCGTGGTGGATCCTGAGCGACTTGTAGAAGGGTCTGCCCCCATAACCACTACCGACGTTACGCCATCTACAACAACCGCATCTGATTCATCTACTTCCTTGCCCAGTGCCATCCCAATTCAGATAGTCACACTGCCAGCTCCTGTGACCCCAATTCCTAATGAAACTCCAAAGCAGGAAACCCCGAACCCTCAAGATTTACCAGCACCAAGCACCGATCGCGAATCATTACGTATCCCTGAAAAACTGTAGTTTTTTCAAAGAAACGACTTCATTTTCCTCCCTATCAGAATACAGTTCTAGAGAGCATTCCTACCGGATACAGTGGGTATAAATATGCTACACTGACAGGAATTGCTTATATAGAGGGAAATGATGAGACTTCTCAAAACACCTATACTCGCTTTTTTTATTCTTGTAGGACTAAGTTACACCCTGTTTACTTTTAACAATAAACGAAATGTTGTTACATGCTATTTTCCAAAAGCAGAAGCCGCAAGCGATGCACCTACCAATCAAGACAAGCCTAAGAAGGAACACACCGTGTCCGAGCCGAGCACTGAAACACACGCACACACAAATCGCCTAATCGATGAAACCAGCCCTTACCTACTTCAGCATGCGCACAATCCTGTTGATTGGTACCCATGGGGTGAAGAGTCATTAACAAAAGCCAAAGAAGAAGACAAACCCATATTCTTGTCAATTGGATACTCCGCTTGCCATTGGTGTCATGTGATGGAACACGAGTGCTTTGAGGATGAGGAAGTTGCTGCGCTACTCAATGAGCATTTTATCAACATCAAAGTTGACCGTGAAGAACGCCCAGACATCGATGAGATCTACATGACTGCAGTACAGGCCATGACCGGGTCGGGTGGTTGGCCCATGAGCGTATTCATCACACCCGATCTTAAGCCATTTTTTGGCGGCACCTACTTTCCAAAGGACTCAAAGTATGGACGTCCTGGATTCATAACTATATTAAACAGCTTGGTTGATGCTTGGAAAAACAAGCGTGAGCAAATTACGAAATCATCCAACGAGCTCACAGAACACATGAGCAATGTATTAAGCTCCGAGATGAGCGGTGATGATTTACCCACTGCCAAGATGATCACCCAAGCTACTGACCAACTACTGGGGCGCTTTGATGGCGAGTATGGTGGTTTCGGTGCGGCTCCAAAATTCCCATCTAGCCCAAGCATTGCCTTACTCTTGCGTGAGTATCAACGCAACAATTACCCTGACACATTAAAGGCAGCAACAGTCACGTTGGACCGTATGGCCCAAGGCGGGATATACGATCATCTCGGTGGAGGGTTTTCCCGGTACTCGGTGGATGATCAATGGCTGGTACCCCACTTTGAGAAAATGCTGTATGACAATGCCCAGTTGGCTCAGGTATATCTGGAGGCCTATCAACTAACGGGTAATGACTATTATCGGCAGGTTGTTGAAGACACCTTTACGTATATTCTGCGTGATATGCGTGATGAACGCGGTGGGTTTTACTCGGCTGAAGATGCCGATAGCGAAGGAGAAGAAGGCAAGTTCTATATTTGGGACAAGTCCGAGTTGGTCGAAATATTGGGTGAAGACGATGCCCATATATTCAACACTTACTACAATGTTAAGGATAAGGGAAACTTTTCTTCACATGAGAGTTACCATGCGGGCAAAAATGTTTTACATACCCCCTTACCCGATCCAGCGGTTGCGGAATTGCTCAATATCTCTGTTGAAGAATTGCACACACGATTAACACCCATGAAAGAAAAAGTATTGGCCGTCCGCAATCAACGAGTACGCCCTGGACTGGACGACAAAGTCCTCACGTCTTGGAATGCACTTATGATTACGGCTTTTGCACAAGGTTATCAAGTACTTGGTGATGAAACATATCGTAGTGCTGCCGTAGAAGCCTCCGAGTTTTTGCTGAACGATATGACTCGTGATGGTGAATTACTACGTACTCATCGCAAAGGCGAAAGCCGCTTGCCGGCCTATCTGGATGATTATGCTTTTACTGTAGCGGCCTTTCTTGATGTCTATGAATCAACATTTGATATTAAATGGATCACTGCAGCTCAGCAACTGACCGACACAATGAATATAAAATTCTGGGACAACGAAGCTGGCGAATACTATTTCACATCGGATGATCACAAAAACCTTATCGTGCGAACCCGAAACTCACAGGATAGCGCTGTCCCGTCTGGCAACTCGGTTGCAGCCTACGCGTTATTGCGCTTGGCAAAATACACCGATACTGAAGCACATTATGAAAAAGCTGAGCGAATATTAAAGCGCAACTCAGTCTATTTGGACAAACATCCACTTGGATTTACACGTATGTTGTGTACGGCAGATTTCCTCGTATATCCCCCAAAAGAAATTGCTATCGTGGGTGCTTTGGAGAATACAGACACTCAAGCCCTGTTGAATACAACACGCTCCGCATTCATCCCTAACAAAATAGTCGCACACCTCAATCCTGCAGATAGCGATACTGCAGCACATGAAGAATTGTTGCCTCTACTGAAACATAAAGTTATGCTACATGGAAAGCCTACAGCTTATGTCTGTAAAAACTTCACCTGTAAAGAACCCGTAACAGATACAAAGTCATTAAATGAGCAATTGGCCATACAAAAAGGAGAGTAATGAATGATTGGGATGTTTAGATGGATACTTGTAGGCCTATTGATTGGTCTACCGCTTTCCGTAGAGGCCATTGAAGTCAAAACGACTGTTCTACAAAAAACAGCTAGCGTTCAACCCGGTTCTACACAGTTCATCGCCCTAGAAGTCGAGTTAGAAAAGGGGTTCCATGTCAATTCGAATACTCCCCTAGAAGATTGGGTAATCCCAACCATCTTGAGCATCACCACCCCTGATGGAGTTGAGGTCTCCGAAATCGTTTATCCTGAGGCTATTGAAAAAGCCGCAGGCGGTATGCCCAACATGTCACTCTTTGATGAGCACTTTGTAATTGGCGCGGCATTGGCGATTAATGAATCGGCTACACTTGGTGATCAACCCATTACTTTAACGTTGGGGTACCAAGCCTGCAACGATAAAGTGTGTATGCAGCCTGAAGAACTGATGATTGAAAGCGTTCTCAAAATTAGTGCTGCAGCAGGGTCAATTAACGACCAGCATAGTAAACTTTTTTCCGAGATTTCATTTGTGGGCGGGAGTCAGAATTCTACCACTGCTACGACGACAACCACACCACTAACCTCCGATGCTGTCCCTGAAGGCGACATCATGGGTTTGCTTAAAACCTTCGAAGTCCTCGCAGTGGCAGAAGGATTTATGGAGCCCGAAGAATTTATTCAATTTATCAATGATGCTGAATCAGGTACAGAGCGTAAAGGCATTCTTGAGGGTAAAGGTCCTATAGCCATAATGTTTCTTGTGCTTATTGGTGGTTTGGCTTTGAACCTGACACCGTGTGTTCTTCCTTTAATTCCGGTAAACCTCGCCATCATTGGTGCTGGCGCACAATCCGAATCCAAATCACGGGGCTTCCTTTTGGGGGGTGCCTATGGTCTAGCAATGGCTATTGTCTATGGTGGCTTAGGTCTGGCAGTAATTCTTACTGCGGGCACCTTTGGTACCATCAATGCTTCACCATGGTTCAATGTGGGAATAGCCATTCTATTTATCGTCCTGGGATTGGCGATGTTCGATATTATCTATATTGACTTTTCCAAATATCAGTCCAAGTTTAATTTAGCCAAGGAAGGTAAAAAAGGCAGCCTATTACTGGCCTTCGGCATGGGCGGTATCTCCGCTTTATTGGCAGGCGCCTGTGTCGCTCCCATCGTTATCCAAGTAATCGTGTTTTCCAGCGATCTGTATGCCAAGGGTTCTACGATAGCATTAGCTCTCCCCTTCTTGCTGGGACTAGGGATGGCCATCCCTTGGCCGCTGGCTGGAGCAGGTATGGGCGTCATGCCCAAACCTGGCGCATGGATGGTACGGGTGAAGCAAGCCATGGGTGTGTTTATATTAGGCTTTGCGGTCTATTATGGGTATTTAGCATATGGACTCTTTGATAGCCGAAACGTAGATTCAAATGAAGTCACCAACAGCGTTGAAGCCCTTCTCGAAGATGGATGGACAAAGAGCATGACCCAAGGGCTTGAGCAGGCCCAAGCAGACGATCAATTGGTGCTCGTGGATATGTGGGCGACGTGGTGCAAGAACTGTCTTGTGATGGATAAAAAGACGCTCAAATCCGAAGACGTTAAAGCCGAATTAGAGAATTATGTGAAAATTAAATACCAAACTGAAGATTTAAACGCCACTCCTGCCAAAGATGTGTTAAAATATTTCAACGGTTACGGATTACCCACATATGCTATTTTGAAACCTAAAGCAGCTGAGGCATCCACAAGATAGCGGAACTTTTGCGATTTTGAAGGGATTAATCAGTAGGTTTCGGGGGAAAGTTTTTTACAAAAAAGCCCCAAAAATCGAATTTTTTTACGATTTTTGCTCGACTTTTTGCTCGTTATTATGTATATTCCTCGCTCGCAAGAGAGGGCGAACGACCGCTGCGGGGAATCGACTCTTTTGATGGGAGGAATACATGTCCGAAGCACAGGAAACAGTGGAAGAAATCAATGAAGTCGTCGAGCAACCGGAAGCGGAAGCGACCGAAAGTGCTCGAATTGTCGTCGATGAAAGCGAGTATATTGTTGACGAAGCGACCGATGCTGTATTGCGTCTTCATCTGAGCGAATTTGAAGGTCCACTCGAAGTTCTCCTGTATCTCATAAAAGCGCAGGAAATCGACATTTTCGATATCCCCATCCTCCAAATCACAGAGCAATACCTCAAATTCCTTGAATTAATGGAAGATGAGAACCTTGAAGTGGCCGGAGATTACCTTGTGATCGCCGCTACCCTTATCCAAATCAAATCCAAAATGCTTATCCCTGTCGAATCTGATGAAGAAGAAGAAGAGATCGAAGAAGACGACCCCCGCATGGAATTGGTTGAGAAACTTATTGCATACCGCATGTACCGCGATTGCGCTTCACGCTTAGAGCATTTGGAAGCAGAACGATCCAATTGGTTTACGCGCAATGCCAAACCTAAAATAAAAGATCTCGGCCGCGATCCCGAAGATGATTATATCGATGCCACCATGTATGACCTGTCGCAAGCATTCAAGCGCGTACTACGCTTTATGAAAGAAGACGTGGTTCATACTGTAGAAGACGAAGAATCTTCAGTGGACATCAAGGTCGATTACATTCGCGGCATTCTGGATATGCAGGATAGTGTTGAATGGACTGATCTTATTAAAGTTGCCAAGGGTCGTGTAGAAGCCATTTGCACATTCCTTGCTATTTTGGAATTATGCCGTATGCATCTCATTACTCTGAATCAACATGCCAGTTACGGCACCATTCGCCTCTTCAAACGCGAAGAGATGCCTGAAGAGCTTGACGTCGAAGATGCTAACGTGGCTTAGAGCTTACAAATCGTTTTAACCATATACACCCGCTCGGGTTATCCGAGCGGGTGTTGTTTTTTATCCCTTTATTTCATTGCAGCCATAGCCTTAAAAGGGGTATCGTATAGAGATGAATATTTAAGCCTACCGCGCTGTTGAGTAGAAGAGAAATAACACGTTCAACCTTTGGAGCAAATCATGAGACAGTGGATATCATTTAGTGCATTATTGGCCTTTAGTGTATTGGTACTAAGCGGATGCGGCACCCCTCCCCCAGAGCCAGGCAATTCAAGCGATAACGGGAATGGGAATGGTGGTGAAGTCACTACCAACGATGGAGCCACCCAATATAAAAACATTCCACAAACGATGATACCCATTGAAGAACGCGATATGGGCGGGCATATTATTGACAGCCTTGATGCAGAACCAGCCCATTTAAATATACACTTGGATACGGCTGATGCAAGCGGTGCTTATATTACCGGGTTTATATTCGAGGGGTTATTAAAAATCGATAGTGACAGCCTTGAGATTATTCCGCATATTGCGAAATCTTGGGACATTAGTGAAGATAAACTTACTTACACTTTTCATCTCCGTGACGATGTTCACTTTTCCGATAACGTCCCTTTGACCGCGCATGATGTGAAGTTTTCACACGATGTAATCATGGACCCTGCGAACGACACTGCAGCCAGCAGAAGCTTACGAGTGGACATAGAGTCTGCAACTGTACTTGACGATTACACAATTCAGTTTAAAGTGAATAATCCCTACATTTACCACTTGGTGGTAATGGGCGGCAATGAGATATACCCAAAACATATTTACGGAAAAGGTGAATTTAATAACCATCCCAACAATCGTGTGCCTGTTGGTTCTGGTCCTTACATTTTCGATAGCTGGACGACAGGGCAACAAATTTCATTGGCGCGCAATGAAAACTATTGGGGGCCCAAGCAGCCGGTAGCAAAACGTGTCTGGAAATTAATTACGGATGACAATGCAGCATTTCAAGCTTTGGAACGTGGCGATACCGATCGATATTTAGTAAAACCTGATGCGTGGAATCGTAAAGCATCTAAGCCTGCTTTTGAAGAGAAGTTTAATAAGTTCACTCCTGATTCCCCAATTCCTGGATACTTTAGTCGCTATAACTATATCGGCTGGAACATTCGTAAACCTCAATTTGAAGATAAACGTGTACGTCGTGCTTTGTGCATGCTTTTTGATCGCCAATCCATCATTGAAAACGTATGGGGCGGATTGGGTTCAGTTATTACGGGTTCGGTATTCCATAAAATGCCCGAATACGATAAGAGTATTGAGCCATGGCCATTTGATCCCGCTGGTGCTATTAAATTACTGGATGAGGCTGGATGGGTGGATACAGACAAAGATGGTTTCCGTGATAAAAACGGCATCCGCTTAGAGTTTAGATTATCCTATGCTAGTGGAATTACCGAATATGAACGTTTGGGCTCCATTTACAAGGAAGAGCTAGAACGCGCTGGGATCTTAATGGAATTAGACCCCATCGAATGGGCGACTTTCCAAGAACGCGTGCATAAGCGTAACTTTGATGCGTGTATGCTCGCTTGGGTGACGTCCTATATCGTCGATGGTTATCCCTTATGGCATTCTTCTCAAATCGAAAAAGGCCGTAATTATCCTGGTTTAGCGCGAGATGATCTCGATACATTATTGGAAGACTATCGCGTTGAATTCGATAAAGATAAACGTATAGCAATGTCCCATAAGGTCCACTCAATTTTACACGAAGAGCAACCCTACTTATTCCTCTATGCACGCCCAGGCCTGGTAGCCATGGACAAACGTATTCATGGCGTCATCGAGCATACCGGTGGATTTGATGCTGAGGACTGGTGGATTCCCACCGCTGAACAGAAGTACCGCTAAACCACAAAACATATAGTATACGAAGGATTTGAAATGACTGACAGTTTAATACAGGGCGCATCGACACATCGCTATGAGTGGGTTGATAATTGGGCGCTTATGCCTGAAGGTAAACGTTTTGGTGACACACATGCGGTGTGTGAAGTCGCCGACGGGCGTATATTTATCCACAATGGCAGCCCTGATTCCATGGCAATCTTTTCACCTGAGGGCGAATTCCTGGAGTCTTGGGGCGAAGAATATGCCCAAGGGGCACATGGCATGCAACTCAATGTCGAGGACGGCGTGGAATATTTGTACTTAGCTGTCACTAGTCAGAATTTTATTGTGAAGACTACACTCGATGGTGAAGTTATTTTCAAATTGGGCTATCCTGAATCCTCTGGCTTGTACGAATCTTCCGAGCAGTACGTGCCAACCAATATTGCAATAGCACCAAATGGCGATTTCTATGTGGCCGATGGCTATGGCCTCAGTTATATCCATCACTACACGCCTCAGGGAGAATATGTTAAAAGTTGGGGCGGCACAGGATCAGGCATTGGTGAATTGGACTGTCCACACGGTATCTGGTGTGACATGCGTAGTGGTGAACCTGAATTGGTCGTTGCTGACCGCCGAAATGTGCGCCTTCAATATTTCTCACTCGATGGTGAACATCTTCGTTTTGTTGAGGAAGGTTTGTTGTTCCCCTGTCATTTCGATCAGCAAGGCGATGATTTGCTTGTGGTCGATTTACATGGCCGCTTAACAATATTGGATAAAAACAACGAAGTCATTGCGCAGCTTTTCGAAAACCCTGGTGTACAAAATCGTGACGACTATCCCGATTTACCCCACAGCGATCGTATCCCCGGCAAGTTTATTTCACCGCATGGGGCATGCTGGGATCGCTCTGGTAATATTTTCGTAGGCGAATGGATTCCAGATGGACGCGTAACGAAACTCCGTCGAATCAAGGATTAATCCGGTAGCCTTTACGGCGATCGGTACGGCGTTTTAACTCATTGGCATAGCGTTTACCCAAGAAATCCGCATGTTCCTTTATCCACTCGCTTATGCGTGTGGTCCCTGCGGGGGGAGCTTCGGCGTAAATCTTATCTGCCATGAGTCCATCTATTTCATCGCGTGTGAGAACTTTGTCGCCCATCACCCATCCCATAATGACAAATAAGCCATAAGCAATGCTTGGCGGCAGTCCAATTATAGGCCTACGTTTTCCGATACCGTCCGCTATGCATTCCACCATTTCTCGGTAGGTATACGTCTCTGGACCAATCGCATTGATTATTACGGAATCGGGATTTTGGCTTTCTTGTACTGCAAGGCGAGCAAAATCTTCTACAAAGATGGGCTGTACACGATACTCTCCTTTACCAAAGATGACCATAACGGGTGCATGACGAAGACCCCATGCCATGTTGTTGACCAGAATGTCTTCATCCCCAAATATAACTGTAGGACGCAATATAGAATATGATACTCCAAGATTCAAAAGATGCTCTTCTAACTCTCCTTTCCCCCTAAAATATTCGAGAGGTGAATCAACATCAGGGTTCGTGATACTTACATGAACTATCTTTTCCACCCCGGCTTCTTTTGCGGCATTGAATAGGGTTTTGATGTTATTTATCGCATCGGCATGGGTGAAATTTTTATGATTAAATCGAACCCAATAGG
>CALLLL010000170.1 GCA_938082445.1 uncultured bacterium | reverse complement strand
GTAATACTTGAACAACTCTTCAAAGTCACGGGCGAAATTTTCATTATCCAATAGATCAAAAGGCTGTTCAACCAGCATTTGATCCTTATAGGTATAGATGGAAAATACATCTTTAGGTGTTAAATGGGTACGCAACCCCATGTGCACGTTATAGCCGAAGATAAAGTGATTACCAACAGGAATCATATCCCGAGCAATACAATTATTTTCCGTGGTGATACGTTCCGTCGCCAAAAGACTCGTCTCAATGGCGCCAAAGACCTCTTTGCGCGCATGGTTGAGTTTGTCTAAACGTGCACGAAGGGCAGAGCCACTATTGGCGAGACGGTTCCGGATGACCTCATATGTGCCAGCCTCCAAACCCGCTGGCGCCACTTGGGCACCATCTTCGGGCTCGACGGGATCCATCTGTGTTTCGGGATCACTCATATTAGTTCCGATCTGTCTTAAACCTGTTCAATCCTACTGGGAGCATTGCTGATTAGCCCTTAAGCTTTTTCAGCGTTTGGTCCGTAATGCCCAGCGATTTAGCTGCATCCAACATGCCTTTCAGCTCATTGGTCACAGAATCTACATCGCTCATGCCTTGCATTTTAGCCAGCAATGCCGCAATGGACAGGTTTTTAACGTCGTCAGATGAGATGCCAAACTGCTTCGTGAAGCGTTCCATATTGCCCTTAAAGTCACCGGCATCACCACTGAAGAATGTTTCCTGTACTTCAGTAAGGACTGCGCTGTTGCCCACCCAGCGGTCAACCGATTTACCACTCGTAATCGCTCCAGTGATTTTATCGAAGAACTCAGCATCACCACCCACAATGTCAATCGTAGCGGTTTCGAGGGCTTTACCGATGATATCGGCTTGCTCTTCAGCAATCAGGCGTTGCGCATCAATGGCAGCCAAGTCAATGGATTTCTCTTTATCCAGACGCAATTTAAATTCTTCGTGCTCTTTACCAGCCGCATTAAAGATTTTCATCGCGTCAGCTTTATCCGTGATACCTTTTGCATCCGCTTCAAACTTTAACAACATAACGTTGGCTTCAGCAGTACCTTGTTTCTCCAATGCCTCTGCTTTGGCTTCAATACCTTTGGCTTCAGCTAAAGCTTTCTTTTCAAGCACGTTTGCTTCAGCAACACCGGTAGCCGCGGTTTCAGCGGTCACACCTTCCGCCATGATTTTCATGCCGGCAGATTTGCGCTCTGATGCATCACGCATCGCATCAGCTGATATAACTTCACGTTCAGCTTCATACTTCGCAGCATCACGTCCTGCTTCAGCCGCTTTGATTTCTTGTACCAAAGCTTCTTGAGCTTTTTGCTCAGCAGCCGTAATAGCAACACGTTTAGCACGGTCAGCCGTTGCATGTTCGTGGGTGTCTTTGATGCGTTCTTCCTCTTCTACTACCGCACGCTCTACGATTACACGCTCACGAATTACATCTTGGATAAGTTTCTTTTCTTCCTCAACTGCTTTTTCTTTCTCAATCGTCGCAATGGCAACAACACGTTCACGTTCGGTTTGTTCCAGCGCGCGGTCTTTTTCAACGCGCTCAGCTTCTACTTGATCGGTACGTTCTTTATTACGCAAGGCCACAATCACCTGGCGATCTTTGTTTTCGGTTGCAATAGCCACTTCTTCTTCTGTGGCAATGCGTGCACGTTCAGACTTAAGACGTTCTTCTTCTTGAATCTTCTTCGCTTCCGCTTCTTCACGTGCAGTCACTGCAGCGATTTCACGCTGTTGCTTTTCTTCTGCTTCCGCTTGTTGACGTTCCAACTGCAAGATCGCTTCACGCGCTTCCACATCTTGCTTCTTCAAAGTCTTTTCTTTTTCACGGGTGATGTCATTCGACAAGACTTGTTGTTTAGCGGTCAAATCAGTAATTTTCTTGATACCTTCAGAGTCCAAAATGTTACGTGGGTCTAAATTATTTACAGGAGTTTGTTCCAGGTAATCGATTGCCGCATCATCAAGCACATAGCCGTTCAAATCGCGGCCAATAATTTTCAAAATTTCATCTTTAAATTCTTCACGGGAAGTGTATAGATCCACGAAATCAAACTTTTTACCCACTGTTTTCAGGGCTTCCGAGAATTTTGCATCAAAAAGCTCAATCAGTTTTTGCGTCTCAGAGGCCCGTGCAGTACCAATAGACTGAGCCACACGCAACACATCTTCCTCATTGTTATTTACGCGTACGAAAAAGGCAACTTTAATATCAGCACGAACGTTGTCTTTACACACCAAGCCTTCGGGGCCATGCCGATAGATTTCGATGCGGCGTACAGAGATGTCCATGATTTCTGCAGCACGAACCAAGGGCAGCAGAATGGCTTTAGAGAAATGAACAGTCGGTGATTTACTACCCGTAATGATGAGGGCTGTACCCTGTTCAACCTTACGCCAACACTTGACCACCATGATCACAACGGCGATCGCAATGATTATGACACTCATTACAACTACTAATAAAATAAATTGAGGCATGTACCCATTCTCCTATCTTGATTGCGCTAATTCGGAAACTAATGTTCTCGTTGATTCTTATCTTGTACACCCGAACGCTCCGGGTTATTCATTGTGCTAGGGCTGTGACTGTTAAGTTCCCTAAGTTCTTCATCCTCTTCAATATTGAATCGTGCAACAATATAAGTGTCGTCGTCTGCATCACGATCAAAAAATACCGCTTCATCACCTTTCTTCAATACTTCATCGCCACGCGTGCGAACATTTAAGGTGATGGGGGAGCCTTTCATGGCGATTTCAACCTGGCCATACTTGGAATCCACTTCCATTGATACCACTGTACCCATTTTCCCGATGATTTTAACTACATCACCAGTCTCATCAAAGGCAGTTTTAAGTAAAGGCAGGAAAGGTTTTAGTCCGATGCGGGTACATAAAGCCCCAGCAATAAAAATTGGGATAGCCAAGGCCAAGGCAATTTTGACACTGCTATTGTTTAAATAGAAGTTAGTCATTACTGATGTCGCCCACATGCCCAAGCTCATAACACTCGCGACTACAGTAAGAGGGGCGTCACCCACATGGAGAAACTTTAAAACAGTTACCAACATGCCACCGCCTGAATGCAGGTCACCATCCAAGTCGATGTCGGCATCGCCATCCACGTCAGTATCTAAATCAAAATCAAAGTCGAGCAAATCGGCTCCGACCGCTCCCAAAATATACAACACCCAATAAATCATTGTGCTACCGAACAACAAAGTATACGGCAGGTTTACCAATTTTACAGTTTCGAGCAAAAATTCCTGCATGCAACCACTCCACAAACACGTCTTCTGAATATTAGAAGTGCAACCCTTACGGATATCCAGAGTACTATTTGAGTTTTAGTATTTCAACCTATTATTTACACCTACAACAATCAAGGGTTCACTGTGAATACAGTCAACAATAGATTTATATTCAAGGAATGAACAAAAAATCAATCAAGACTTTCCCTTGAATAATGTAAGCCGTTATGGCACACTGTTTAACAATAAAGAGCGTTAGGCTCACGGTGTTAAGAATTAACCACCAAAGGGATTTGAATAAAACCATCCTTTGGGCGGTATTTGGGGGAATAACCGTTTAGGAGAGTACATTATGTTTCGCGCTTTTGGACGCTGGGTAAAAGCCTTAGGCTACTTAATTACCGGGCAAATGGATGCCGCTCGTCGTACATTGGATTCCAATCCTCATGTAATGGGGGCTAAATACGACGACATCATCAAAGATAAAACCGATCAAATCCACCAATATAAACAAGCCGTAGCCAGCCTTATCGCTCAGCAAGAAAGCAAAGTCCAGAAAGTAAAGGACTTAACCGAAGAGGTGTCAAAGCTGGAACGTCTTAAAGCCGGTGCCTTGGCCAAAGCCAAAAAAACTCTCGACACCCTCAAATCACAGGGCATGAGCACAGCTGACATTCAAGAGTCAGAAGACTATAAAATTTGCCAAAATGCCTTCCAAGACTTTAGTACCACCTTGGGCGAGAAACAAGTGCGTATTGAAGAACTCGAAAAAGATCTCGAAGAGTACGGGAAACGTATTACGGACCACAAAGTACAGCTAACCTCACTATTGCGCGACATTGAAGACATTCGTGTAGAAAAATCCGATGCTGTAGCCGATGTTATTACCGCTACCCAAGAAAAAGATATCGCTGACACACTTGCCGGCATCGCAAAAGACGGTACAGCCGAAGAGTTGCAACGCATGCGTCAACTGCGCCAAGAACTCAAGGCAGAAGCCAAAATTTCCCAAGAGTTAGCCGGAACAGATACCAAGGCACAAGAAGCTGAATTTATGGAATACGCCCGCCAAGATCAAAGTGCAGGTGAATTTGAAGCACTCCTCGGCCTAGCAGAAAGCACCGATGCCGGCGGAGCGCAACCGGAAACCGATGCCGGGGAAAGCAGCTTGCCCGAATAATACTCCGGGCAGTTAACCCCACCCATATGAGTAGCCCTGGATACACATTTCTGAAAAATGCCGGACGACTGTTGAATTCTGGTCAGACGCGATCGCTGATTCTGACCGGGAACGTCTACGATATATTTGATTCTGGCGATGGGGCTGGTGAGAGCTACCAACCCTTAATGGAATTCCTGCTCAGTCAATGGGATGTTGCAAGCCATATCCTTGTGGTCTATGAAATCAACGGTCCCATACGCTTCATTAATAAAAATGATGAAGAGCGTATGCGCAAAGCATGGACGCAATGGCGCACGGGATACGACGAAAACGACATCGCTATTCAATCCATGCTTAACCCAAAAGGCATGCAAAAAGCACAAAATCTTTATCAAAAAGACTTCGATGAAAATCTGCGCAATGCCATCGGTAATCCAACCGTCGCACTCGAAGTGATGAGGCAAATGTGTGTATGCTCACGCGCCAAGATAAACGATTCCGCCAGCGCAGATCAGAGCCTACTCTTCATTATTGAAGCTGCCGATTTGATTCTCCCGCAAGGCGATATTGCCAATTTATCCGATGCCGATCGGCACCGGGTTAGCGTATGTCATGATTGGTTCTCCGACCCCGATTTCTGCAACAGCACCGACGGGGTAGTGTTACTTTCAGAGTCGCGTAGTCTTATCAATCCCCGTATTGCACAGCTACCGCACATCCTAGAAGTCGAAATTGAAGCGCCTACCAAATCGCAACGCTTGGATTATTTACATTGGTTTCGGTCACATTATCCCAAAGCCCAAGATTTAACACTATGGTCCACTGAATCTGATTTTGCCGAGATTACCGCCGGGTTAACCTTGCAAGCTCTTCAACAACTGCTAAAAGGGGCAGTCCATGCAGGGCAAATTCTCGAGCAGGAGTCCGTTATAGAAAAAGTTGAGCAATTTATTTGTAGCCAATTAAGCGAAGATATGATTGAATTCAAAAAACCTTCCCATGTGCTCGGCGATACGGTTGGTTTTTCCTCACTGAAATCATTCCTGAAAAAAGAACTCATTCCACGTTTTCGTGCAACCGATGATTCCGCTTTGCCTGGAGCTGCTGTGTGTGGTCCAGTCGGTGGTGGTAAGACCTATTTATTCGAAGCAGTTGCTAGTGAGCTCAATACCGTGGTTCTTGTTCTAAAAAATATTCGAAGCCAATGGTACGGTCAGACAGACGTGCTATTCGAACGTTTACGTCGCGTCCTTACCGCTATGTCCAAAGCCATCATTTTCGTTGATGAAGCCGATGCGCAATTTGGCGGAATAGGACCTGAAACCCACTCCACTGAACGACGCTTAACCGGTAAAATTCAAGCCATGATGTCCGATCCACAATTGCGCGGAAAAGTGGTTTGGCTCCTGATGACAGCAAGAATTCATCACTTATCCCCAGATATTCGACGCCCTGGGCGAGTAGGCGATTTAATTATCCCCATTCTTGATCCGGAAGGGGAAGACCAAAAAGATTTTTTGCACTGGATGCTCAGTGGGATTTACGACGATCAATTGAGTGACGACGAATTACAACAATTGCTGGCATTGACCCAAGGCAATTCCGCAGCCACCTTCGCTGCCATGCGCTCAGAACTTAAGGCCCAAAAAGTGTTGCACAAAAAAGAACTTAACATTGAAGATATCATTGCAATCATGGGTGATCACATTCCTCCGGCAATTGAAAAGACCCGTCGTTACCAAACTCTTCAGGCCCTCATCAACTGCACCCGACGAAGTCTATTGCCCCACCCCAATGTAAGCGACGAAGAACGAGCGTCCTGGCACCATGAATTGAAAAAACTCGAGGCTGAAGGCATAAACTAATCACAAATCTTCATCGATACCTTGCACCCCAATCCCAAAAAGCTTAGGATAGATCCCTGACCTTACAGGAGATCCAACATGTCCTTTGCTGAAGATCGATACGAAAACATCACCTACAACCGCTGTGGCCGTAGCGGATTAAAACTACCTCAAATTTCATTGGGTATGTGGCACAATTTTGGTGCCAATGCTGACCATGATACTTGTCGTGCCATGACACGCCTCGCATTTAATTCGGGTATTACTCATTTTGATTTAGCCAATGGCTACGGTCCGCCTATGGGATCAGCTGAAAAACGAGTAGGGCAGATTCTGAAAGAAGATTTCTCTGCGCACCGTGATGAAC